>CAMCQT010000064.1 GCA_945877125.1 Candidatus Brevifilum fermentans
CGGGGGTATTGTCGTTGACCGGGGCTACGGTTACAGAAATATCCTGTGTAATTGCCAACATGCCGTCAGATGCCTGGACGATGACATTGTAGATGTTATCCATGCCGGCATCTTTTTGCATTTCATAATCGGCTGCGGCGATGAAGGTCAACTCACCTGTGGATGGGTTGATACTGAAGAGCGTTGAATCTGAACCGCCGCTAATTGAATAGGTCATGGGCTGTGTCGGCAAGTCTGCATCGGTGGCGGTGACGGTGGTCACTGCTGCACTGTTCTCTAAAATGGACAGAGTCCCAGTGGATGTGATTACGGGCATATTGTCATTAACCGCATTGACCGTGACGGAAATATCCTGCGTGCTGACCAACTCTCCATCTGATACCTGGAGGGTGAAGTTATAAATATTATCGCTTCCCGCGTCCGTGGGGACTTCAAAGTCAGGTACAGCGATGAAATTCAACTCACCAGTGGTGGAGTTAACATTGAATAACGCTGAATCTGAACCTCCGCTAATTGAATAGGTTAGGGACTGCGCGGGTAAATCCGCATCGGTGGCTGTGACGGTGGTCACTGCTGTGCTGTTTTCTGAAATGGAGAACACAGCGCTCGATGTGATGACAGGATTGTAAACATTGAAATTCGGCGCAGCAAAACTCATTTGTGATATTGGCTCAATTGAAACCTGATAGCGATAGACAAGACCATAGTTTTCTGTGCCGCCATAAGCGGTCATGCCGTACAGCGCGCCGTTGATCAGCAACGGCGTCCGCATGGGAGTTGCCCCAGCCAAGCTGCCGTTGAATTCGTACAACTGCTTGAAGCCAGTCCCGTCAATATTCATCTGGTAAAGGATGCCGAATTCTGTGCCGCCCCAGGCATCGTCACCGTGCGTCGAGCCGTAGAGCGTCACGCCGTCAGACGAGAGAACCACACTCCCGTTTGGTTTGCCGCTGTCATCTGCTCCGCCCGCAAAGTTGTGCAGGACAGAATATGTTTTGCTTGCGATGTCATACTTGAATAGCGTGCCGAGGTCAGAGAGATTTGCTCCGTAGTCTCCCAGCGTTGTGCCGTAGAGCGTATGGTTTCCATCAAAGGCGAGCGTGTCGTAAGGATACTTGCCCTGCGCGCCACCCTCAAAGTGATACAGGGTTTCAAACGTCGAGCCGTTGGGTTTGATGCGGAATAGCGTGCCCATATTATTATTTCCGCCCAGCCAGGTCAGCCCGTACAGGTAGCCATCATTGCCTGCGGTCAGCGTTCCAAGCGGAGCGTTGCCGTCGCTGCTGTTTACGGCGAACCGATATAACTGTGTGTAAACTTCTGTTGTTGTGTTGTAGCTGTAGATTGTGCCTGTGCCGTTGCCGCCCCAGCGTGTGACTCCATACAAGATGTCGCCAACCAGTATCGGCGAGGTTGAGCCGCCGATGCCGTCGCCAGGTTCGCCAAAGGCATGCAGCACGCGGAATCCACTGCCGTCGATATTCATCTCGTAGATCACTCCGCCTTCTTCTCCGCGCGGCCCGCCGTACACTGTACTGCCGTAGATCATGTTGCCTGAAATGGCGAGTCCGCTCCAGGGTTTCCAGCCGTCGTTTGCGCCGCCAGTAAATTCATGCAGAACCGTAAATCCCGTGCCGTCCGTGTTCATCTTGAACACGTTGCCTTTGTTGGCGGGGTTGGTGGGCGGAACATCGTAGGGTGCACCACCGTAGGTCGTTGTACCGTATAAAAATCCATCGTGCAGTGCGAGCAAGCCATAGGGGATACGTCCGTTGTCTGCCTGACTGCCAAACTGATGCAGAGCGGTGAAGCCTGTGGAGGCGTTAGCCTTGATAGCGCTTTGGGTAATGGTAATAACAAATTCCTGCGGAGTGATAAATTCTCCGTCATATACATCAACGCCGACATTGTAGATGTGATCCAAGCCCGCGTCGTTCGGCTCGTTGTAGCTGGGTGCGGTCACGAAGGACAGTTTTCCAGTTGATTCATCAAGGCTGAACAGTTGCCCATCTACCCCGCCAAGTGCATATTGCATTGTTATGGCTGGCAGATCGGCATCGGTTACGACGATGGTGGTCACATCCATCGTGTTTTCAGGCAGGCTGATGTTTGCCACCACGCCGCCGCCGTTGGATGTGATGATTGGCGGAAATTCGTTGACCGGTGTCACCGTCACGGCAATCTCTTGTGTCGCAGTCAGAATTCCGTCCGAGGCTTGAGCTGTCAGGTGGTAGACCATGCCCAATGGAATAGATTCAAAATCGGGCTGGGTGATGAACGCCAGCATACCTGTACTGGGTGTGATGGAAAACTTCGCGGCATCCAATCCTGCAACTGAATAAGTGACTGGTTGTCCATCGGGATCTAAGGCGGTAACCGCGCTGACGGTTGTTGTGTTTTCGGGGACGCTGATCGAAAGTGGCGAGCCGCCAAAGATGACAGGCGCTTGATTGCCCGTGCTGCTGGCGGCGGAATAGGTGATGAACAACTCAGGCTGGCTGGTGGTGAAATTGCCCGAGAAGAACTTGATGTAGTCCGCACCCATGTCGTCGTTATCGTCCTTGCTGAAGAGCAGGCGGAATTGGGTGGCGCCAAATTTGTTGACCAAACCAAGATTGATGTTACTCAGACTGGCGCTATACCAACTGGCATCGGTGGTTGAGAATTTATCCTTCGTGGAGCCGATGTTGGCAATTGCAGAAAAATCTTCCACAGTCAACGCCTCGTTATTGCTAAACGTTCCATTGCGAATTTCCAAGAGCAGACTGCCGTGTGTGTTAAATGGGTCGGCGCCAGTGACTCCCTGCTTTTTGATTTTGACTTGCGCCGAAGTGATGGTGGCATTGACTGGTATGGATTTTACGTCGAAGGAAAGAATGCCCCGGTATTGGCGGTCTTTGGCGTTATCGCCCACATAAAAGACTTCGGAAATTTTATCGAGCGTGCCGCCCCTGCTGCTATTCTCGCTAGATTCGAGAATCCAACCGTCGTAGCCCCCCACAGATTTGAAAATCACTGTGTTTGTTGCGCCAGAAACGCCCGTGACGTAGCGTGCCAGAATCGCGTTATCTCCGCTGGTTCCGCTGACGACGACTTTACCATCTGACTGCTGAACCATTCCCGTTACGGTGTCGGCGCTGTTGCCGAAGTCGGTGACCAATTTTCCGCTTGAACCGAATGAAGTATCCAGCGAGCCGTCACTGTTGTAACAGACCAGCAGGAAATCACTGGAACCCAAATTGGTTGTTGTTCCCGCGACAATGATCTTGCCGCTTGCCTGAATCACCAAATCGTCAGCCAACTCATGCGCGCCAAAATCGGTAACCACAATTCCCGTTCCACCGAAAGTGGTATCCAATGAGCCGTTGTTATTGAAACGTGCCAAAGCCAGATTTTGCGGGACATCCATATCCATGTTGAAAATAGTCCCTGCCACAACGATCTTGCCATCTGCTTGGAGGGCAAGCGCGCCGCTGTTGCTCTTGTAGTAATCGAGCTGGGCTGCGACAGCCCCATTTGTGCCAAAGGTGGATTTGTCGGGGCGGGCATTCGTGTTCTGGCGGGCAAGCGCAATGTAATAATCACCATCGGAACCTTGCATGTCACCAGATATGACAATTTTATTATCTGGCTGAATGACGACCGCCCTGGCGTAGTCAAATTGCCTGTAAGGAAGATCTATTGTGTCAATTACATCCAGTGTGCCATCGCTGTTGAAGCGGATAATTTCGAAGTCGATGTGGTTTCCGTAGTGGAATTGAATATCCCCAGCCAGCACGATTTTTCCATCAGGCTGAACTACCACGTCCGCGAGGGAATAGTAATATTCGGAGTTGGGGTTAGTGGTTGTTATTCCGTTTATGCCAAAGGAAGTGTCCATCGAGCCATTGCTGTGATAGCGGACAACGGCATAGGCGCCTTCGCTCCTCCCGCCCACGATCAACTTCCCGTCAGGCTGGAGCGCGATCTTTGACCCAGAGAACGCAGGGACTTCAACGATCAAACTTCCATTGGCGCCAAAAGAGGTATCTACTGTGCCGTTGCTATTGTGGCGGGCGATAATCTTTTGGGATTGAACAGTCCCCAATGTGATGATCTTGCCATCAGGCTGTAAGACAATCTCTTGCATGGTTGTGGGCAGTCCGTTGATTTTTGTTGTCACCACGCCACTCGCGCCAAAAGTCGGGTCCAGCATTGCGCCAGTGGAAGAGTTGGGATTAATAATGCTGATGGCGAGTTCCTGCGAATCGGTCAACGCGCCATCCGATGCCCGAACCGTGACATTGTAGATGTGATCCAAGCCCGCATCATTCGGCGCGTTGTAGCTGGGTGCGGTCACGAAAGAGATTTTTCCATCTGATGGATTAATGCTAAACAACGCCGCATCCGCTCCACCAGCAATCGAGTAGGAAATGATCTGAGATTCTGGATCCGTTGCAGTGACTGTGGTTACTGCGGTTGTGTTCTCAGGTAGATCAATATTCGCAGTCGTTCCACCGCCATTGGATGTGATGACTGGTGGCTGCGTATTGACATTCCCGCCTGTGGAATAGGTCACGATCAACTGGGGTTGGTCAGATGCCGCACTGCCTGAAGAAAAGACTTTTATGTAATCATCACCCATGTCGTCGTTGTCGTCCTTGCTAAATAACAAACGAAACTGCGTAACACCATACTTGTTGACAAAGCCAAGGTTGATATTGCCCAGATTTGCCGTGTACCATTTAAGCCCCGAATCGACGAACTTTTCCTGGCTCGAACCAATATTGGCAATTGCAGAAAAATCTTCCACAGTTAAGCTGATGTTATTACTGAAAGTTCCACCACGGATGTCCAATAACAGATCGCCATGTGTACTGAAAGGATTCGTTCCGACCTCTGTCTGCTTTTTGATTTTCACCTGTGCCGAGGTGATGAGAACATTATCGGGGATCGAATTTGTATTGAAGGATAAAATACTTCGATATTGACGATCTCTGGCATCATCGCCAACAAAAACCACCTTGGCTACTTTATCAAGGCTTCCGCCCTGACCGCTATTCTCGCCAGATTCAAGAATCCAACCATCATAAGCATCTACAGAGTTGAATGTGAGGGTGGCTTGGGTAACGTTGGACGTGCCCGTGCCGTAGCGCGCCAAAACGCCGCGCCCAACGACAACGAGCTTGTTGTCGGGTTGCAAGGCAATCCCCATGTGAGTAGCAGTACTATCCCCAAAGTCGCTGATCAATTTGCCGTTTTCGCCAAACGTAGTATCAAGCGAACCATCACTGTTGTAGCGTGCGAGCAGGAAGTCGCTTGAGCCATATGTACCTGAGCATGAGTCGCAGGTTTTTCCCTCCAGCATTATTTTTCCGTCAGGTTGAATCACCACATCATCACTTGATTCGTCGGCGCCAAAGTCAGTAATCACAATTCCAGTTCCCCCGAAAGTAGTATCCAGGGCGCCATTGCTGTTGAAGCGTACCACAGCCAGATTTCCATTCGATCCGCCAGTGTCGAACACGGTTCCCGTCAGAACGATCTTGCCATCTGTCTGGAGGGCAAGCGCGCTGTGATTGTTATCAAACTCGTAAAATGGAATTGCTACTTTCCCGCCTGTGCCAAAATTGGATACGTCGAGTGAGCCATCCTGATTGATCCGCGCAAGAGAGAGCAGCGGACCTCTGCCATCGTCAGGCGTTATGATCCCAGACAGGATAATTTTGCCGTCCGGTTGGATTGCAACCGCTTTTCCGTAGTTATTATGGCTGTTTGAAAAATACAGTATATTGCCAATATCTTCTGTGCCATCACTGTTGAAACGCGCATAGATCAACTCGGTACGGGTAGATTGTGTGCCTGAGGTATCTCCAACAAAAACGATCTTGCCATCAGGCTGGATCGCAATGTCGCCAAGAGATTGGTAACTGTCGCTCCCTCCCAAAATGATACCCATCCCGTTTGCGCCAAAGGATGTATCCAGTATGCCGTTGCTGTTATAGCGGACAACCGCAAAGTCCTCCCCGTGTTGTCCTCCAACAATCAACTTCCCGCCTGGCTGGAGTGCGATCCTCGACCCTGAAAATCCCTCAACTTCAACAAATGTGCTTCCATTGGTTCCAAAAGAAGTATCCACTGTGCCGTTATTGTTGTAACGAGTGATGACCCTTTTAGATTGTTCATCACCCAGTGTTACGGATCCCAATGTGACAATCTTGCCATCCGTTTGCAGGACGACCTCACTTGCAGAACTGGGCGTGTTATTGAATTTGATCGCCACTACCCCGTTTGAACCAAAGGTTGGGTCAAACGCTCCGACCGCAGCAAATGCGCTTGTAGCTGATAACAGCATGGAGATGATGCCTGCCGCCAATGGAATTAGAAGATTTTTTTTAAAGAACATTCTTGCGTTCATATTTTTTTCCTTACACCATACAACACGATTCACATACATTTTAGAGACTTTGGCTGTATTATTCAAGTTGCGTTTTCATAGCATTTTTGGGTGGGGAATATGATGGGGTGGTGATCATCTTATGACGACCAAGGATCATATTTCTGCTTATAAATCGTAACGCTTAGTAAGTGTCATTGCGAGGGCGTTCTTGTTCTTGCCCGAGGCAATCCGCTCTCAATGGTGCTGCGATTGCGGTTTCCCTTTTTAACGCAAAAGCGCAATTTTTTCCGTGTTCATTATACATAGCTCCAACTTGACTTTATTTATGAAATAAAATACTATACTGCAAACAGCAGATAAAGAGGTACCCAATGCCAAAAATATTAATCCTCGGCGGATATGGATATACCGGCAAACTACTTGCCAAACATTTGCTTGCTCAAACCGATGTGCAAATCGTTATCTCTGGACGCAACCTTGAGAAAGCAAAAACCTTTGCTGATGAATTAAACAACCCCCGCGTGACAGCCAGACAGGTGGACGCCGCCGACCTCAACGGACTTACACAAGCGCTTCAAGGCGTGACCTTGTGCCTGGTCGCCGCCCCAATCACTCACCACGCTGAGACAGTAATTTGCGCGTGCATCTCTGCTCATGCAGATTATCTCGATATCCAATTTTCCTCAAAAAAATTAAAAGCATTGTACGCCGCAGAAGAAGGGATCAAAAAGGCTGGACTTTGCTTCATCACAGAAGCAGGATATCACCCGGGCTTGCTCGCGGCCTTGATCCGCTACGCCGCATTAAAATTAGACGTGACCGAATCTGCTTTGACGGCTGGGTATCTCAACATGAAGAATATCCCCTACACTGACGCGGTGGATGAACTCATGGAAGGCTTTCTCGATTATCAGGCTCAAGTTTATAAAAATGGCGCATGGACAAAACCCACATCATGGGAGTCGCGCCCATTTTATTTTGGCGAAGACATAGGAAAGCATACCTGCTACTCCATGTTTTTTGAAGAATTGCGGGATATTCCAAATATCATTCCGACACTCAAAGAAACAGGATTTTATATCTCAGGCTCAAATTGGTTTACAGACCTCATCATCACGCCCATTGTGCTGGTGGGGCTTAAACTTGCGCCGAAGCGCGGGCTGCGTCCGCTTGGAAAATTAATGTGGTGGGGCATGGGGAAATCAAAACCGCCGCATGTTGTGGCGCTCAAAGTGGAAGCCAAAGGCCAATTGAACAGCGACCAGGCCGAGGTCCACGCGCGAATCGCGCATCCCGATGGATACGAACTCACCGCGATTCCCGTTGTTGCCTATCTCCTGCAATATCTTGACGGCACGGCGCGCAAAGACGGAGTTCACATGATGGGACATATTGCTGAGCCTGTAAGGTTATTCAAAGATATGCAGAAAATGGGAGTTCAGGTTATTGAATCGCTTGATCTACTTTCTGTAAATGTTGAATACGAAAAGTAATTTTAGTATTCAACATTGCGCCGTAGAAAAGGAATGCATGTCCGCCAACTACTGTCATGGAAGGAGTAACAAAGATTATGGCCCACAAAAAAATCCCAATGGAACATGATAAAAAAATAGCCCTTGTCGCGCACGATAACAAGAAAAAAGATTTGATGGAATGGGCAAAATTCAATCGCGATCTTCTCGCTCACCATCAGGTATTCGCAACAGGCACGACAGGAAAAATTCTGGAGCGGGAACTTGGCTTCAAGATCATCAAACTCAAAAGCGGACCTCTTGGCGGCGACCAACAGATCGGCGCCAAGATCGTTGACAACAAGATTGATTTCCTCATCTTTTTCTGGGACCCACTGGAACCCCAACCTCACGACCCCGATGTGAAGGCGCTTTTGCGCATGGCAGTTGTGTGGAATATCCCCATTGCCTGCAATCGAGCATCCGCCGATTTTATGATCTCCTCTCCGCTGATGGATGGTGAATATGACCGGCTGGTGCCTGATTACGAAAACTACGTCACGCGTAAAATAGACTTGGGCGAAAATTCAAATTAGGGTTGGCGCAGTCCAGACAAAAAAAGATCGTGAGCATCGCCCTGCACAAAGATTGTGCAGGGCGATCATTTTTATTAATGACTACCGTATTTGGAAATAAATTCTTCGCCGCGCCCGATAAATTCATCATGGTCGTCGGGGATGGGAGCAGATGCCATGAGGTCTTGAGTCTTTTCGCGCAGAACCTGACGCGCGGGCGGGGAGCCGGCTTCCTGCCATTTTTCCATGCTGTAATGTGGATAGACACTGCTGACGTAATATCCGTTTTTATAGTTTTTCATGGTGGACGGCTGATTTAGGAAATTGCCGCCGGGACCCACTTTTGCAATTTCGCTCAGGGCAGAATTAACATCATCGAGTTGAAAGCCGTTGTGAATTCTCAAAGCCTGGTCAATGATCTCGTGGGCGTGGACAAAGGTCGTGGGCGAGATGGATTTCGAGGTGAGAGAATCTCCAATGAACGGAGCCAGATGTCCGCTTGAGAGAAGCAGCGCGAGGGTGTTCATCCAATAGGTATCGGCAGAGATCAAATCCATGCCCCAGCCGGTGCCGCTTCCAGATGTGGCGCAATGTGGGATGCCGTAATATTTCATCATCTCGGAACAGGCCACGCTGATGAGGATGCTCTGCGGGTCGTAAAAGTTGACGACGGTTCGCATGTCAAAATAAACGGGCAACATGCCGAGCAAAATGGGCGCGCCCTTTTTGATGGTTTGGCTGATGACCAAGCCCGCCAGCAATTCAGCCATGAGCAGCGTCAGCGTGCCTGCGGGGGTCAGCGGAGTGGATGCGCCCGCCATGCTGTAATTTGAAAAGATGATCGGCAAGCCGCGCTCGATGGAGATTTTCATTTTGTCCACCGTGCCGGCGTTCATCACCAGCGGGCTGACGGGGTTGAAATACGGAATGACGAACGGCTTGCTGCCGAGGTCGCCATGCAGCATTTCAAACATTTGCAAAACATCGGGGAATTTATTTTCGTCTGAGACCAGCAGCACAAGCGGCTTCGTGGTATTTGCAATGTGTTCGAGTGAACCGTAGAGATCGGTAGTTCCTTCGGGCACATCGCGGACAATGCCTACTGTGGAAATCACATCGTAATGTTTCAGGCTGGAACCGAGGCGGACAAGGTCTTGAAAATTCTTGCGTTTGAAAATATCGAGGGTTTCATCCACGGGGTTTTGATAGAACAAGGCGGTGACGCCCACGCCAAAACGCAGGCGGTCTTCGCCTAGATTTAATTTATGCTCGCCGCGGCGGTCGTAGATGTCAATCTTTTTGGGCGCGGACTTGATCGCATCTTCCACAATTTCAGGCGGAAATTTGATGATGCGGTCTTGAGATTTCAATCCCAATTTCAATTCAAGCATTTGCAAAATAGCGGGCGAATCTACGCGCACACCGGTTTCAGCGAGCACTTTCAAGACATTCTTGTGCGCTTGCTGAATTTGTTCCTCAGTCATCATTACCAATCGCGGGCGAACGTTATTCATGGATGTGGTCTCCTGCGAGTGATTCTACAAGAAAAGACATTCCCTGACTATGAAAAACCAGGGAATGTCTTTTTACTTCTGTTTCTTCCAAATTAGCCGATCTTCGGGCTTCTCGGCATCAAGATACTTTGGGTCAACCTCTTTGACCAATTTATATCCATGCGAAGTCCACAAGTCAGATGCGAGGGTGCGGGCATCGCAATCCACTCCCTGCGCCGAAAAATACTGGCAGATACGGGTCACATCACGGAAAAAGATGTTCCACGACGCGGGGTTTGAATCTGGCAACACGACTTGTGGAAAATCGATCAGGGTAATATCGCCATTCCAGTAGAGAATGTTATAAGCAGAGAGGTCGCCGTGAATGCGCCCATGCGTGAGCATCAGGTCAACATTTCGGATAACGCGCTCGTAAAGCGGTCTGGCTTCATCAACTGTAAGATTGATCGAGTTGAGCGCGGGCGCAGCATTTGACAGGTCGCCGACGTAGCCCATCAGGATGGCGTTCTTTTCCATCGCGTACGGCTTGGGGACATCTGCACCTGCCGCGTGCAGAATTTCAAGCGTGGTGAATTCGTATGCGATCCAGGATCGATGCCTGACTTCTTCGCCAAAAGCGGTTCGCTTTTGCATGGCATGGAGAGCGCCGTCATCCACGATGATATTGCCGTTCTCGTCCAAGTCTTCGCGACCAACACGATATTGCTGATCGTTCTTTAGATTACGCAGCATACGCGGACGATAAATCTTGGCGGCGAGGAGGGGCGCATCGACGGCGACGCCGGACTTGCAGAGATAGACCGAGGCTTCCTTGCCGCCTTTGACTTTGCGGAGCACGTCCGAGATCCACTTGTGCTCGGCGATTTCGACCAGAGAATCGAGCAGCCAGGCTTCCTCAAAGCGGGCGGCTTTGTAGGTAAACTGAAATTCACGCGAGATTTCCTGGGCGCGGATAAATAATTTTGCATCCATCTCTTGCTTCTTCGACTCGCGTTTTTGAAAAAGGCGCTTATGTAATGGCAGCTCCTCTTCGGCATTCGATTCGTCGAGTTCTTCATATAATTCAAGTAGTTGATTCTTGCTCATTTAGCACCTTGATAATTCAAATTCGGGAGGGAATATTTCTGCGCCAATTTGGCGCAAGACGCCGTTGAAGTCCACCATCTCCAGCGCGATAATCAGGCCGTCTTCGAGATGGCAAACAGCAAATCCGTTTTGATCGAACTCTGCATCTGAAAATGGGCTCGTGTACCAATGCGCGATCACAGTCTTACCTTCCGCGATCATTTCGCTGATGTTGAATGACTGCGGGGCAAAAAAAGCGTAGCGTCTGACAAGGTCGCATATTTCGGGCGCGAACAGTTCTTCGATCAATTCCAATCTGCCGTTGAGCAGGACTTCATCAAAATAACGTTGTACAACGAGTTTATTATTATTTGCTTGCATTAGGTTACTCACTTGTTAATCACGCGGCAATATTAAAAGAAAAACCACAGGTAAATTGCACCCTGCGGCCAGGCAAAAAAATACCGCAGGCATTGCGCCTGCGGTTAAGTGATTAGAAAGAAAACGACTAAAGTCGTTACTACATACCACCAGCAGGAGGCGCGCTTAAAACAAATTGGGATGTTTTTGAGGTCATTATCATTTTTTCGTGTCTCCTTTTGTGGTGGAATAATTAACTTCGGCTATTTTATGTCGCTCGTCTTTGGATGTCAAGGATTTTCTTAGAAAAATACACGGCTTTCTCAAGTCAAAAACTTTCAACGCGAATGGTACGAATTTTCGAATAGCGCGAATAATTTCACAAAAAATTCGTAGAATTCGCCCATTCGTGGAATTTGCGTTCCAAATACGCCATAAAAATAATTCCCTGTCTATCGACTTTGAGAAAACCGTATAGAAAAATACGACTTTACGGTTTTACATACTTGTCAAAAAATTGCGCTGAACGCTCCATGAACGCGAACCATTGATCGGTCTTAAAGGAATGTTCCTCGCCGGTGTGGGCAAAGAGTTGCGCCTCTTTGCCTGCTTCAACAAATCCTTCGTACATTTTCTTCGACCATTCAGGCGGTGTGCCCGCGGAGGTCTTTCCGTCTTCGGTGCCGTATGCAATTTGAACGGGGGCGGTCACAGATTCAAAATGATAAAGCGGAGAAACCGCTTCCAGCATATCAGGATCAGTTACTGAGTTAAAGTAAGCTGTCGTCAAGTCGTCGGGTAAAGTCAAAGGGAGGACATCCGAAGAATTACATCCATAAGCTAATTCACCTTCAAGCACATCGCCCTGACAGCCAGGTCCCCAGCGTTCGATGATGTCGGTAAAATCTGCACTGACGGATGAATACAAAACTGCGGCTTTGATGCGTTTATCCACCGCCAGAATTTTGAGCGTGACGCCGCCGCCCATGCTGTGTCCCCACATGCCGATGCGTTGCGGGTCGGCTTGCGGAAAAGATGGTAGCGCGTTCATCAGATTGATGACATCAATCGCGAGACCTGAGTAATACAGGCTGACGCCCGTATCGGCATTTGCCCAGGTGCGATAATCAGATGAGACGGTGAGGTAGCCGTGCCGATTGAGAAACTCGGCGGCGCGATCTGTGCCATCGCCGGAAGAATAGATCGTGCGCGAAAAGAATCCGTGATTCATGACGATGACCGGATACGGCGGCTCGCCGCTGATTGGCACTTGCAAAATGCCGGTAATGGTCAAACCGTCGCTTGGGTATTCAATTAGGTAGCGCGTGAAAATTTCCGTTTCAAGCAATGTCTCGCGGATGGTAATTTTGCCGCTCTGAAATTTATGTTTCCGCAAGCCTGCAATAGTGTACGGATAAAGCGCCTGCTCCATCGTCTTTGTAGGCGTGGGCAGCGGAGCGACTGTCGGCGTGGGGGTGTCTGGGACGATCACCACGCTGATCCCAGGCGGATTTGCCACGGGCGCAGAAGAGCACGCCGCGAGAAAAATAAAAAGGAGCAAACCAAGCAATTGTTTCATGCGCTGATTATAAACTCGGCGCCTTCCATTTTTTGATAACCTCGGCAAATGGAGGGGGAATTTTCTTTGCGCGAAATGGATACCAGCCGATCTCGCCGCGTACGGCTTGCTCTTTCAACTCGGTGGAGCCCCAAATTACAGACGCGCCCAACGCGCCGAGCAAAGCAGATGCCCAGTTATTTGAAATGAACAACGAAGCAACGATGGATAGAATTCCAAATCCCATGACATACGGCCACCACAAGTAGCCGAAATATCTTTCACCGCGAATCACCCACACGAAGCCCAATCCAATAATGAAAAGCGTGGCGATGCAAAGCCAGAACCCGAACCAATTCATTTTGCGCCTGCCTTCATGGATGCGAGTTCAGCAGGCGAATAGGCACTGCCGCGCGGGTCGCGGTCAAGCCAGTTAAAGGTTGAGGCTTCGGGGTAGTCAGCCAATATTTTCGCGTGACGCGGATTATTGGGGTTGGCTGGCGCGTGACCACGTTTGATTCGTTTCTGCTGGCGAAAGAATTCGAGCGCATCCCAGAGCAATGTCACGCCGACGATACTGCCCATCGCAGACAGGATCAAGCTTGGGGTTAAGAGAGCGGCGACCTCAAGTCCAGCGCCGAGCGCGAACGCAATCAAAGCTGGTTTCCATAAATTGACCGTCTCGCGCTCGATCTTGCGCACCGAGACATGCCCGAGCCAGACGCCAAAGAATGTGGCGAGCGCGGCGGCAAGCCCAACAAGATTAATTTCCATTTCAACTCCACAAATATGATTTCAGATAAAGTCTATTATATGCAACCAAATCATGCATATTTATATTCTCACTCAACTCTTAGTGAAATCTACATAATCTATGTATACATGTTTCCGATAAAACATAAAATAGGACAGCCGAGGAGAGCAAACTTAGGAGAAGCTATATGCGCATTGCAATCGTTGGCGGGGGTATTACGGGTTTAAGCGCCGCGTGGGAATTACAACAACGCGGAATTGAATTTACCTTACTTGAAGCCTCAGATCGCTGGGGCGGAAAAGTCATTTCATCGAATCTTGAATTAAATAACGGCGCGCATTTTCTGGTCGAGGGCGGACCCGATACCCTCATCACGCGCAAACCCGAAGCATGGGATTTAACAAATGAGTTGGGAATGCTCGACCAGATCACGAACCCTGGCTCCGAAACCAGCGGGACGTATGTGCTGGATCACGCTTCGCTCTACCCGATACCTGTTTCGCCCTCCCGATTTTTTTCCACCCCGCTGTTGACTCTGCGCGGCAAACTGCGGATGCTCGCGGAGCCGTTTCAGCCTGCCCGCCGCGACGACGAAGACGAATCTCTCGCTAATTTTGTCCGCCGCAGATTGGGTCAGGAAGCCCTGGATAAATTCATCGGTCCTGTGCTGGGCGGAATTTACAACACAGACCCAGAGACTCAAAGCATCATGGTTTCATCACCGGTCATGCGCGAGATGGAAAAAGACGGCGGCGGACTGGTGGCAGGCGCATTGAAGCGAATGCTGCGCAGCGGAAAAAAGAAAAACAAAGCTCCGCGCTTCGTCTCATTCAAAAACGGCTTACAGGCATTGACCGACGAACTGGCGCGCCAACTCAAAGGGGATTTACGTTTGAACGCACGGGTTGAAAAAATCACGCAAGACGGAAACGGCTATCAAATATTTATCACAGACGGAAGCACAGTCTGCGCGGACGGGGTGATTCTCACCACGCTGGCGAATCAAACATCAGCGATGATAAAAGATATTTCCGCAGAAGCCAGCCAACAGTTAAGTACCATCCGCCATCAAAACATCGGCACGCTTTCGGTGGTCTATCTCGAATCAGATATTCCCAAAGAACCAGTCATCAGCGGGTTGATGATTCCGCGCCGTGAAAAGCGGATGATCGATGCGGTCACGTTCACGTCGCGCAAAATGCCGGAACGCTCCACGGCGGGCTACGCTGTCCTGCGGATTTTCATCGGCGGCGGCGCGCCTGAAATGGTGGAATTCTCAGACGACAAGTTGATCGAAGCTGTGCAAAAAGAACTTGCAGAACTGCTTGGCATCACCGCCGCCCCGCAAACGTGGACAGCGTTCCGCTGGCAAAGTGGATTTCCGCAAGCCGAGGTGGGACATTTGAACCGCGTGGATGAAATTGAAAAACTTCTGCCGCCCAACCTTGCGCTGGCTGGCAGTTCCTATCGCGGCATCGCTGTGCCAGACTGTATCCGCCAGGGGCGCGAGGCGGCGAGGAAATTTGCAAAGTGACAGTCACCTTAAAGGTGACTGTCACTTGAACTTAAAAGGAGCATAAAAAATGAAAATTATTCGTTACCTAAATAATGCAAGGCTGGCATTATTTTCCATCGCCTACGGATTAAGCGGCGCGTTGATCGGCGGCACGCTGAACCGCATCATGATCGCGGAGTTGGCGTTGCCCGCTTCGCTCGTGGCGTTCTTCTTTGCAGTTCCACTTTTGATCTCGCCTGTGCGCGTCTGGCTTGGCTACCGCTCAGATGGATACCCAATTTTTGGCAAACGCCGCGAACCGTATATCATCTTCGGCGCGCTGGTCATTGGGCTGGGAATTGTCGCATCGTCGAATATTGCCGCACAGCCCGCAAAAGTATCGGCGCTTCTCGTTTTGAGCGGCTCGCTGTCTTTCATGCTCTACGGGCTTGGCCGCAATCTGGCGCACAACACGTATCAGGCTTTGGTTTCAGACCGCTACACGGGAACGTACCGCACACGCGCCATCACTTTCTACGAAGTGGCAACCCTGCTCGGCTCGGTGATGGGCGCGGGATTTATCGGCAAGGCACTCGAAACTTACGAACCCGCCAAATTAATCAGCGTGGCAACGGGCGTGGCAGTTGCAATCTTTTTGCTTGCCACCTTCGCCGCACTTGGGCAGGAGCCTAAAAATCAAATTGTCGAAGCCGCATCGGAGCAGGCGCGGAAAATGCCGTTTCAGCAGGTGCTGCGTGAAGTTGTCTTCGCCGACCCGCAGGTGCGGATTCTCTTCACGTTGGTCATTTTCACCTTCATCGGCACGCTGGCACAGGATGCCCTGCTCGAACCCTACGGCGCGCTGGTCTTGGGCATGTCCGTCGGCGACACCACCCGACTGACCATGTACTGGGGCTTGGGCGTTCTGGCATCCATGTTGATATCTGGCTTGTTCCTCATCAAGTGGCTCGGATTCATGAAACTGATGCGGACGGGAATCATCGCCAGTATTCTGGTCTTCATCGGCTTGATCGTGACGGGATTAATGGGCAACGTGGGCATCTTCAAAAGTCTGGTCTTCGTCATGGGACTTGGCACAGGTCTGGCAGGCGCGGGCATGTTGAGCAGTATCATCTCATTCACCACGCCGATCCGCGCGGGGATGTTGATGGGCGTTTGGGGTGTGGCAAACATGGTCGGTCACGCCGTCGGCAACCTGACAGGGGGCATCCTTGTGGACAGTGTGCGGCTTGCGACAGGCGATGCCTTCCTCGCGTATTCCTCCCTGTTTGCGATGGAAGCGGTCATGCTTGGCGTGGCGTTATATCTTTCTACAAAGTTGGATGTGAGCACTTCCCGCGCCCACACAGAAGAAATTGAAATCCTGGCAGCCGTCGCCGCTGCGGATTAAGACGAATTTCAGGACACAATTATTCTCATGCAATGTCGTTGCGAGCCACCGCTCTTGTTTTTGGGTGGCGACACTTGCGCCGTACGCCAGTGCGGTGAGCAATCTCCGTATTAATGAGAGGTTGCTTCGGGCGAAGAGAAAAAGCGCCCTCGCAACGACATTATTTTGTAATGTTGGGGAATTAATACTCGCGCACATCCTCGCGCATGCCTTGCTCGAAAGAGTCTTCGGCTTCGCTGATTAATTGAATCGCTACATCTTCATCCACGATGGCTTCTCCGCAACTGGGGCAGATATGCGCGGGGACATGGTTAATGAGCAAGCGAAACTCTTCGCGTTCAAAGGCAATTGAGGTGAAACCGTCGATAATTTCAGCTTGTCTGCAAATTAGGCAAATCATAAGAAAACCTATTAAACACAAAGTACACAAAGGGGCACAAAGGTCTTTTTGTTTTTCCCTGGTTTCCCATCGTGTACTTCGTGCCCTTTGTGTTTAAGTTCTTCATCTTCACTTCCGAGTCCGAAAGTCCTTCTTCCATTTATTGGAATCGGGTAAATAAACGGTGACCACTGTGATCTCATTCTCTTCTTGATTCTCCGAAGTGACCACATGAAACGGACGCTTGCCCTGAAAGCCTATCAGCAGTCGGCTGGGTTCGGGCATTTCGGACGAATAATCTTCGATTACGTCTTCGGCTTCCAAAGCCTTGCGGACTTTAACTGGGGAGATTTCACGCTCAAACATACGCTGAACAGCATGGGCGCGGTAAAGAATTTTAGTCATGGGCTTATTATACTTTCCACAGCAATTCCCGTTTTAGGTAAATGCAAAGGTGGATTCGGAAATGCTTTCGTGAACATTGGATATTCCGCGGCGTGTAATTCAGGTTTTGGGAACATGTACGTTCCATATTTTTCACCCTGGATTTCGACTGCGTGGAGGATATTTTCAGATATTTGTTGTATGGCTTTCGTACACAATTCGCGTTAAGAATTTCCTGACTTAGGAAAAGCCATAGTTTTCCTCATCAGGCATGATTGACGCTTCATAACTTAATATGCTAAACTGAAAGTGCTTTCAAAAAAAACATGCCATCCAAAAAAAAATCCCCCACCATTTATGATGTTGCCAAATTATCTGGCGTTAGTATCTCGACGATTTCGCGCGTGTTGAATGCGACAGACAAAGTCAATGCGGAAACTCATAAGCGCGTGATGAAAGCCATTGACCAGCTTGGATTCGTTCCCAGAGCAGAGGCACGCGCCCGGGCAATGCAGAGCACAGCCCGCATCGGGGTTTTGACGCCATTTTTCACAGCGCCATCCTTTGTGCAGCGCCTCAGAGGTGTTGCATCCACTTTATCAAAGGCAAACTATGAACTGGTGATCTACCCGGTTGATTCAATGGCTCACCTGCAGGGATATATTTCCTCGATTCCACTAATGAGAAATATTGATGGATTAATCATCATGTCTCTCTCGCTTGGAGATCAGGATGCGCAGCGGTTATCCAACAATGGCATGGAAACGGTCCTGATCGAATATTCACACCCACAGTTGAACAGCATAGTGATAGACGACCAGCATGGCGGGCAGTTGGTTGCCGAGCATTTCATCAAAAAAGGTTACAAAAGTTTTGGATTTATAGGTGATATTGAGCCGCCGGAGAAATTTGCAATTCACCCTGTCAAATCACGACTAACAGGATTCAAACAGACGCTGCAAGAAGCGGGCTTCTCATTGCCTAAAGCATATATCCGCTCCAGTCCTTATACGCAAAAAGAATCCAGGCAAGCCGCTCTTGAATTACTCAGTTTACCAAAGCCGCCAACAGCCATATTTGCCGCGTCGGATATTCAGGCATTGAGTTTAATGAAAGTAGCGCGCCAATTAAATATCAATATCCCAAACAATCTTGCCGTTGTCGGCTTCGACGACATTGACGTGGCAGAACATGTGGATCTGACGACCATCCGCCAACACTTGGACGAATCAGGCCGGCTGGCAGCAGAGATATTGCTTACGCGCATTGGCGAACATGACCGCCCGTTACAACACATCAATCTGCCGCTCAATTTGATCGAACGCATGACAACTTGATTTGCAATATTTCGTTTGTGCAATTTCCCCACACTTGAAAAGTGATTTTAAGAATCTTATTGACTCCCAGAGAAATTATGCTATACTAATTATGAAAGTGCTTTCATAAAAACGCTTTCAAAATCTTCAAGTCAATCAGTGTTTACCTTTTTTCAACAGGAGGCGCCTTTCCACAATTGACATTCCCCTTCCCCACACATGCCCAATAAAGTCTATTTAATTTTTTTAAAATTCTCAAGGAGAGAAGAATGAAAAAAGCTATTTGGCAAACCCTTGCCGTGTTAGTCGTTTCTGCCATGCTGCTCACAGCATGTGGTACTCCCGCTCCCGTAGCAACCGAAGTTCCTGTTGTTGCTACAGAAGCTCCCGCAATGACCGAAGCCCCAGTTGCAACTGAAGTTCCCGCTGAAGTACTTCCCCAAGGTCAGGAACTCACTGACGCCTATGCTGGCATGTACAAAGGCACAGTCGTAACCATGGCCGGACCTTTCACAGATGCAGATGCTGTCAAATTTGAAGACTCTGTCAAGGCGTATGAAACTGCGACCGGCATTGATATTCAATATGAAGGCTCGAAAGAATTTGAAGCCTCCATTACCATCCGTCTTGACGGTGGCGACGCTCCTGATATTGTCGATTTCCCACAACCCGGTCTTTTGAATACCGCTGTGAAAAAGGGTCAGGCAATTGACTTAAACACCATTATTAACCCTGACTGGTTAAAACAGAACTACAGCCAGGCTTGGCTCGAGATGGGCACAATGCAAGGACCAAATGGTCCCATTACCGCAGGTATCTGGGCTCGCGCCAACGGCAAATCACTCGTCTTCTACCCGAAGGCTGAGTTTGATGCTGCTGGTTACGCCGTTCCTGAAACCTGGGATGATATGATGGCTTTGACCGAACAAATCGCCGCTGACGGCGATACCCCGTGGTGTATCGGCATTGAATCTGGCGCCGCTACCGGTTGGGCAAGGACCGACTGGGTCGAAGACGCCATGTTACGCACCACTTCACTCGAAAACTACGACATGTGGGTCGCTGGCGAATTGCCCTTCAATTCACCTGAAGTAAAGAAAGCTCTTAGCTACGTAACCGCCATTTGGTTCAATGATGCCTACGTCTTCGGCGGACGCGCCTCCATCCCAACGACCTTCTTTGGTGATGCCCCCGCCCCGATGTTCAATGCACCTCCTCAATGCTGGCTGCACCGTCAGGGCAACTTCATCACTTCCTTCTTCCCCGAAGGCAAAGTGGCTGGCGTAGATTATGACTTCTTCTACCTGCCCCCGATCGATCCTGCTTACGGCAAGCCCGTCCTTGGCGCTGGCGATATTTACGCCATGTTCAATGACCGCCCCGAAGTTCGCGCGACCATTCAATACTTCTCCACCGGCGAATCTGTCAAAGGTTGGATCGAAGCCGGCGGCGCAATTTCCCCGCACAATGACTCCAGCCTCGATTGGTACCAAGACACAGTGACTCGCGGCGTTGCCGAGATCATCTTGAACGCAACCTCCTTCCGCTTCGATGCCTCTGACTTGATGCCCGGTGCTGTTGGCGCTGGCACATTCTGGAAATACATGACCGACTACGTCAGCGGTTCAGTTGAAGAAGATGCCGCTCTTGATCAGATCGACGCTTCCTGGCCGAAATAGTGTATTTTTGAGTAAGAACGTGTAAAATAAAAAGGAGCGGGAAAACCTGTTTTCCCGCTCCTTTGAACCTCAATCGGACACTATTTGATCCCCGGAGGTATTATGACCATTCAAAAACCGCAAGACAAGAATTCGGGAATGACAGGCATTGTTGGAGGGTTGGCAACAACCTTAGGGCGGATATTGATTTCGTTTTTTGTTCCAGTAATCACTTTCTTTGTGCTATGGCAGGTTTTTATTTTCCTGCGTGACAGCGAAGCCCCGCAAATCGTAATTGTGCTGGTTGCAATTGTCTGGGGCGTGGCTGGAGTAGCGTTGCTTTACGTTGTATCCAACTGGTTCGTGGAACAACTGCCTGATCCCTGGTCGCGGCGTTTACAACCCTTTGTCTACGTTGGACCTGCTGTGGTCATCATGGGCTGGTATTTGGCTGTTCCAGTTTTACGCACATTAGTATTAAGTTTCAAGGATGAGATTGGCGTAAAGTGGGTCGGATTCGATAATTATATTTTTGCGTTTACCGACCGCATCATGATCGAAACGTTCCGCAATAATTTATTGTGGATGGTTATTGGAACTTCCTTCAGCGTGGGACTCGGCTTACTAATTGCAGTTCTTGCCGATCGGACCCGTTTTGAATCCGTCTACAAGGCAATTATTTTCACGCCCATGGCGATTTCTTTCGTAGGCGCGGGCGTCATCTGGAAATTTGTTTACACCTATAAAGGGGAAGGCGTGGGCATTCAAGAGATCGGGCTGCTAAATGCCGTGGTACTGGCGTTTGGCGGACAATCTCAACCGTGGTTGAGTCTGCCGCCCTGGAACAACCTGTTCTTGATCGTGATTATGGTTTGGCTTCAAACTGGGTATGCCATGGTGGTCATCTCCTCAGCGATCAAAGGCATTCCAATGGAACTGTTGGAAGCCGCCCGCATCGACGGCGCGACTGAAGTGCAGGCATTTTTCAAGATCATCATTCCCTACATCAAAGGCACTTTGATCACTGTCATCACCACCATCGTCATTTTCAGCCTAAAATTATTCGACATCGTACGCGTGATGACCGGCGGCAACAACGGCACAAACGTGATCGCCAACGAGTTTTACTTGCAGCGATTTACCTACGGAAACACAGGACGCGCATCTGCCATTGCAATCGTTCTATTGATTGCAGTCATCCCTGTCATTGTCAACAACCTGCGCGAATTCAACAAGGATCGGAGGGCGTTCTAATGAATTCCAGCTATAAAGGTCAACAATTACGCTCAAGCCTTGTCATAAACGGGGTTCTCATTCTGATCAGTTTCTTTTGGCTATTGCCAACCCTGGGGGTGTTCATCACCTCTCTGCGCAACAGCCAGGACATATTCACATCGGGCTGGTGGACTGTACTACCCCACAAAGAGCAAATTCAGGCAGGCGAGATCGTCCTGGACGCCGCCATAAATGTCGATGAGCCAATGCAGATCGAAGGCGTTACAGCGACATTTGAGGAATTGCGGCAGGGCGTGGATCTCTCCGATGGACGCACGCTAACCTGGTACGGAAATAAACGCACGCGCACCATTCTAGTATCTGAAGAAAAATGGGTCGGCTTCTTTTTCAAACCGTTGACTCTTGATAACTACAAGGACGTCCTCACCGGAAAAGAAATCAGCTTCACCGATGCCAGTGGAAACGAGATCACCCGCAAGGGAAACAGCCTCGGAGGCGCGTTTCTCAACTCAATTGCAGTTGCGATTCCAGCCACCATCATCCCCATCTTAATTGCAGCATTTGCCGCGTTTGGTTTTTCCTGGTTGAATTTCCCCGGGCGGAGTGTGATCTTTACCATGGTGGTCGCAATTCTTGTCGTGCCGCTGCAAATTTCACTTGTGCCAATTTTGCAGGACTACACCAAGTTGAATTTGAACGGAACCTTCCTTGGAATCTGGCTGGCGCACACAGGCTTCGGCTTGCCGCTGGCAACTTACCTGCTATTCAACTACATGAGCACCCTGCCGCGCGATCTTTTGGAAGCTGCTTACATTGACGGCGCCTCCAACTTTACCATTTTCACAAAGTTGATTCTGCCGCTCTCTGTGCCGGCATTGGCATCCTTTGCCATTTTCCAATTCCTTTGGGTTTGGAACGACTACCTGATCGCCCTGGTATTTTTGGGGGATAAAAGCCGCGTGGTCACGTATGCGCTGGCTTCCATCGTCGGTGAAAAGGGACAAGACTGGCACCTGCTTACATCCGGCGCTTTCGTCAGTATGTTATTACCGCTGGCGGTATTCTTCGCCCTGCAACGCTTCTTCGTTCGCGGATTGCTTGCGGGCTCAGTCAAAGGTTAACAAAAATAAAATGGACTGGGAAACCAGTCCATTTTTTGAATCTAAACTATGAAAAACGATCTCTGGTACAAAGACGCAGTATTTTATCAAATCTCAGTACGCGCCTACAAAGACAGCAATGGCGACGGTCACGGTGACTTGCGCGGGGTCACGCAAAAACTCGATTACCTGCAAACCCTCGGTGTGGATTGCATTTGGATCATGCCCATTTATCCATCTCCACTAAACGATGACGGCTACGACATTGCAGATTATTACGCTGTGGATAAGACCTACGGCGCATTGGATGACTTGAAGGAATTGATCCAGTCGGCGCACGAGCGAGACATTCGCATCGTCATGGACCTGGTGCTGAATCATACATCTGATGAACATCCCTGGTTCCAGGCATCTCGCTCAGACCGCAACTCTCCCTACCGCGATTATTATGTCTGGAGCGACACAGACAAAAAATACACAGACGCACGCATCATCTTTGTCGATACCGAACCCTCAAACTGGACACTGGACGAAAAGACGGGTCAATATTATTGGCATCGTTTTTACGCCAGCCAACCTGACCTGAATTTCGATAATCCCAAAGTACAGGAAGAAATGCTCAACGTGGCGCGCTTCTGGCTTGACCTGGGCATTGACGGCTTCCGCGCGGATGCAGTTCCCTACCTGATCGAGCGCGAAGGCAGCAATTGCGAAAACCTGCCTGAAACACACATCTACCTAAAAAAGTTGCGCTCCTTCCTCGACGAGCATTACCCAGGGCGCATTTTGCTGTGCGAAGCCAATCAATACCCCGAAGATGTGCGCCCGTATTTTGGTGACGGCGATGAATTCCACATGGGCTTTCACTTCCCGATCATGCCGCGCATTTACATGGCGCTAAAAAAGGGACGTTACGAAGACATGGCAGAGATCATGCGCCGCACGCCCACCATCCCAGAAAACTGCCAGTGGTGTACCTTCCTCCGCAACCACGACGAACTCACGCTGGAAATGGTGACCCCCGAAGAGCGCCAGTGGATGTGGGAACAGTACGCGCCCGAACCGCGCATGAAACTCAACATGGGCATTCGCCGCCGCTTCGCGCCCCTGCTCGACAATGACCGCCGCAAAATGGAACTTGCAAACTCCATTCTGTTCACCCTGCCCGGCTCGCCCATCATTTACTACGGCGACGAAATCGGCATGGGCGACAACCTCGACCTGTTTGACCGCAACGGCGTCCGCACTCCCATGCAATGGGACAACACGCCAAACGCTGGCTTCTCCACCGGCACACCTTTTTCAGAACTCGTCAAAGGCGAACTCGGCTATCAGCAAATCAACGTCGCCAGCCAGATCAATGATCCTAATTCCTACTTCCATACCATCAAGAGAATGATCGCCGTTCGCAAAAAGCACACTGCGTTTGGCGGCAGCAGCATGGAATGGGTCGAAACAGGCAACCCTGCGGTTGCGGTTTACATCCGCCAGCATAGCGATGAAACCATGCTGATCTTCAACAACTTGAGCGCATCTGCCGA
This sequence comes from Candidatus Brevifilum fermentans, assembly GCA_945877125.1. Lineage (GTDB taxonomy): Bacteria > Chloroflexota > Anaerolineae > Anaerolineales > Villigracilaceae > Villigracilis. Next base: position 24,177 of record CAMCQT010000064.1, read on the forward strand.
GACCGTGAACCTCCCGGACAAATACCAAAAGACAACCGTGGATCTATTCGCAGACCACACACAAACACTCAGCGAAAAACTCACCCTTCAACCCTACTCCTATTTATGGTTGCAAATGCCAAAATGAAAAATAATAACAATCACCTCTACGGCGGCATCGAAGGCGGCGGGACAAAATTTGTCTGCGCCGTCGGCACGGGACCCAACGACATCCGCGCTGAAGCAAGTTTTCAAACGACCACGCCCCAGGAAACTATGGCGCAGGCAGTGGACTTCTTCAAACAGCAGGAAGTTAACTTCGGCAAACTCGCATCCATCGGATTTGCCTGCTTCGGTCCGCTCGACCCGAACCCTGATTCTCCAACCTATGGGCATATCCTCCCGACGCCAAAACCCGGCTGGACAAACGCCAACGTGGTCGGCATGTTGCGCTCCTCGTTCGACATCCCCATCGCCTTTGATACCGATGTCAACGGCGCGGCTTTGGGCGAATGGCTATGGGGCAAGGGACAGGGATTAAATACCTTCATCTACCTTACC
>CAMCQT010000065.1 GCA_945877125.1 Candidatus Brevifilum fermentans
TGCCGAGCGGAATCAGGCTGGCGACAGTCAGCACGTAGGGCGAAGTCAAAATTCCCATACCGACGAAGATCAGCAAAAGCCCTGAAACTAAAAGCACTGCAAATCCCATCAAATAGTAGATGTTGTGCAGCGCTTTGTGCAGGGTGTACCTCTGGTAGAAATACCAGCAGAGGTAAGCGGAGAGTCCGCCAGTCAAGAGCAGGAAGATAATATCTTTCATTTGTACATTCTCCTTTTGGGGTGAGTTACTCATAAATTATTACACATTGACCGTCCTTTTTCTGTGACATAAATCACAGTAAACCTGACAGGTTTCAAAAACCTGTCAGGTTTTTACTTAGGATAAACCGCCATCCACCATCCGCCTTGTGGATGGGAGCAAAAGGTAAATAAGTAGTCCTGTGCTGATGACGGGCGCAACCAGGAACATGGAGAAGCGACCCTGAATGATGACATCTGTCACGCCGACAGGGAAACCGCCGAACATGGACATGGACGCCGCAAAAACTCCAAGAGGCAATGCCCAGTTTTTGCCTCTGACCAGCGCAAAAATGAAGACTGCCCATGCCACCGCGCCCCACCAATTGACCATCTGCGACATGGCGTACATTGAGCTAATGAAACCTTTGGCTTCCGTCTGGTAGCGGGAGATTGCGCCGACGCCATCAATGAAAGTCAGTACGTAAGCCAATCCACTGACAAAAGCCAGCGCGATGATTTCCTTTCTTACGCCACCGACCAACAACATCCCGAACCATAAAACGAACGCAATCAGGAAGACCCAGATGGTGGGCGCGGGCAAACCAATACTAGACGGGGGAATCATCGGGAAGAAACCAGCAACGAGTTGTACCGTAGCCGCCACCGTACCCCAAAACCAAGCCCAACTTGCGTTATTCAAAAAGCCGTACAAGACCATCACCCACAACGCGCCTGCGGAAACTCCCAGCCAGGAGAGCAGCGCAAAGACGATCTGCACAGTAATCGCCTCGTCGGGACGTTCCCCAAGTATCTTGCCATCAATATTGACCTGATAGATACTTGCCATCAAAAACAACATCAGCAGCCCTGTTAAAATACCGCCAACTGCCAGAGCCGCTCCTAATTTATTATTGTTCTTCATTTTTTTTCTCCTTTTGATTTTGTCTCGTGTGAAATGTGAACTTGACGAAATGCGCGCGTCTTAACCTGCAAGTGCATTGGCAAGCGCAGATGTGAATCCACTGATTAACAACACAACCACTGCCAGCGCCGCATTCATCAGCAGGAGTTGAACGCTCAAGCGTTCTTTTTTCGGGTTCGTGCCAGACTGGGCGTTACCAAGAGCCAGGGTTCGATACAGAGAAATGCCGATCATGATAATTACCAGAATATGCTTGATGGACAATGCGACAGAATAAGGGTTGCCAAACGCAAACAGCGACTCAAACTCTGGACTGCGATTGGTCATTAACAGACCAGTCAGGATCAAGCCAGCCATGCTGACGTACACCCATATGCTTTGCCGCCTTTGGAAAGCCATCATCACCTTTTTCACCTGAGGTCCTGCGCCAAGTGTTTCTTTGACCGCTGGCAGGAAGGCAAGTATGGTGACAATCAGTCCGCCCATCCAGATCGCAGTGAACAGATTATGAAAGAATGAAATCAATGCAAAGACAATTATTTTTGCAGTCATGTCATACTTCTCTTTCTGCCACAAGATGCGTGGACTTGCTTGCGCGCGGCGCTTTGATATTCAACAAACGTAATCGGGAATTGCCATTGTTGATCAAACGATGTTGAATCTCTGGCGGTATTTCCACCAGCATATCGGCGGCGAGCGAAATGGTCTCATCCCCCGCCTCCAAAACGCCTGCCCCTTCCAACACGTAGAGATACACATGGGTATAAGAAACGTGCTTTTTCTGTTCCTCGCCTGGTTTGAGCATCAAGTGCTCAAACTGAGCCTGCTCGCTGACAAGCAGGGCGCGCACACTGATAAAGTGCGGGTTGAGGATTTCTTCGGTTTCAAACGTTTTTACGATTTGCATGGGAAACTCCTTTTTTGATTTTCATATTGGTCGTCGGTGAAAGATCAAGATTGATCGTCCGTAATGGACTGGGCGCGTCAGGCGCTTCGATGCGGTTGATGACACCACGTACACCAGGCTCACTTCCTGCAAGTTCTGCCGCAGCGATGCGCGTCTCGAGGGTTGCAACCACACCCGCCAAATGGACAAGCCCATTCAGCACACCTACGCGCAGGTTGGCGTAGGCAGTGCGATCATCCGCCGCAAAACGGGACAAAATCGCGGCGCGAAGTTTTTCATCGGGAGTTTGAATGGGTTTGTGTGTCATGTCGCCTCACAAAAAATCAAGTTGGTCTGTTCCAGTGTATAGGTTGGCTTGATTTTTGCATACGACTTTTGTCGTGTCGGGATTAAGACTTGCCTCTTTGTAACGAAGATAAAGAAATGAATTGCACAAATTCGACAAAAGTCGTTAATAATTTTTGACTGTTGCCCTACAATACACAAAGATACACACAATAATAAGTTTGTTATAAGCGGAGGCGTAATTATGAACTGGTCAATTAAGCTATTTAAAATCAAAGGGATTGAGGTCAAGGTTCACCTGACCTTTGTGCTGATTCTCGTCTGGGCTGCCTATCGCTGGAGCATTAGTACAGGCGAGGGCATACAGGGCGCGTTGTTTGGCATTGCGGCAACGCTGTTGCTTTTCGTCAGCGTCACATTACACGAACTTGGTCACAGTTTCCAGGCGATCAAATACGGGGTGAAAGTGCGCGATATTATCCTCATGCCGATGGGCGGGGTGGCACAAATGGAAGAAATCCCCGAAGACCCGAATAAGGAATTGCGGATTGCCATCGCAGGTCCGCTCGTCAACTTTGGCATTGCCGCCCTGCTGATTGGGATCGGCACGCTTTTGAACGCCCGCGCTTTAATATCACTGGAAGAGTTGAGGGATTCGCTTGGACAAGTCAGTTGGAGCGGATTGCTGTCCTACCTGACATCTGCGAACCTGATGCTGGGATTATTCAATCTCATCCCTGCTTTCCCAATGGATGGCGGACGTGTCCTACGTGCGCTTCTGGCAAAGAAACTAACACATGCCCGTGCGACACAAATTGCCGCGAAAATCGGGCAGGGTTTCGCCTTGCTTCTGGGATTGTGGGGCTTTATGAGCGGCAGTTGGACTCTGGTCATCATCGCCATCTTCGTCTGGATGGGGGCAGGGCAGGAAAACCAAGGTGTTCAGGTCAAGCATATTCTGGGCGAGACTACAGTTGGTCAGGTAATGACACGCTCCCCACATGTGCTTCAGGTTAATGACTCATTGTCAAAGGCTGTTGAACTAACTCTCTCTACTTCACAAGCTGATTTCCCTGTGCTCGAATGGGGAAGCAATCGGGTTGCAGGTTTATTAACTGAAACAGACCTGCTGCGTGGTTTGCAATCTTTAGGCTCAGACGCGGCAGTACGTGAGATCATGCAGATGCGCATCCCCTTCACATCTCCCAGCGAATTGCTTCACGCTGCGCAACAAAAAATGCTGACAAGTAGGACGCGCGTCCTACTTGTGCTGAATTCCGAGAGCGAACTGCTCGGACTACTGACTGTCAACGACATAAACGAAGCCTATCGCTTGATGGTAGTCAGTCCGAAACTTGCAGTCAACGCGCGTTAATTTTTTTTGCAGGCAGACCCACAACCAAAGGATTTCAGCATGGAAATTACAAAGAACGCACATATCTGGCATACTCTCACCCCTGCCCAAATTGAGTTTGAGCTGAATACTGATATTGAAAGCGGATTGACAACCACAGAGTCTCAAGCGCGCCTCGTCCAGCATGGCGCAAACAGACTTCCAGAGCCAGTCCCCACCTCGCCCTGGCATATCTTCTTCAACCAATTCAAGAGCGTAATGACGATCCTGCTCGTCTCGGCGGCAGTCATCGCCTTCATCCTTGGCGACGAGTTGGAAGGCATTTCGATTCTGGTCGTACTTCTACTGAATGCCCTGCTTGGATTCGTCAATGAATACCGCGCTGAACGCTCGGTACAGGCACTCAAGGCGATGACCGTATCTCTCGCAGAGGTGGTACGGGATGGAGTTCATCGCGACCTCCCGTCGGTCGAATTAATTCCTGGCGATATCATCGCATTCGAGTCAGGTGACCGCATCCCCGCCGACGCGCGCCTGATCGAAGCTTGGAGTCTGCGTCTGGACGAGGCGGCTCTCACTGGCGAGTCTCTGCCGGTTGATAAAGATAGTCAAGCTGTGCTCTCTGCTGACATTTCCCTGGCAGAGCGAATAACGATGGTTTACACCGGTACAGCCGTTGCACAAGGACGTGGACGGGCGATCGTCACTGCCACCGGCGAGGCTACAGAGATCGGAAAAATTTCAACGCTCCTGGCGGGGGTGGAAGAAGAGCAAACACCTTTGCAACAGCGACTGGATCGGCTGGGACGTTACCTGGCTTTGGTGGCTGTTTTCATTGCTGTCATAATGGTTATCATCGGAATGTGGCGGGGAGAATCGTTTTTGTCCATGCTTGAGACCAGCCTGGCACTGGCTATCGCGGCAGTACCAGAAGGATTGACCGCCGTTGCGACCATAGCACTGGCACTCGGCATGCGCCGTATGGCTAAACGCCGCGCCATTGTGCGGCGTTTAGCCGCAGTGGAAACACTCGGCTCGACTAACGTCATCTGTACCGACAAGACTGGCACACTTACCCAAAACCAAATGACCGTGCGCGAGATGCATCTGGCAGAGCAAACCGTTCACATCAGCGGCGTCGGTTATGAACCAAAAGGGGAATTCAGCGAAGCTGGTAGGCAAATCACCGCACAAGCAGATGCAACTCTTACGTTGATGCTGCGCGCCGGTTTGTTGTGCAATACATCCGTTCTGCAACAGGACGCAGATCACTGGAATATTGTGGGCGACCCAACCGAAGGGGCGCTGGTGGTTGCCGCAGCAAAGTTGGGACTTGAGGCTGAATCCGAGCGTGTAGACTATCCCACCGTAAACGAAATCCCCTTTGACGCCCGCGATCGACGCATGGCAACTGTTCATAAAGTCCCTACGCAAAACGGAAGCGGGTTTATCATTTTTGCAAAAGGTGCACTGGAGTCCATCTTACCTGCCTGCACGTATGAACAGCGCAGAGATAGAGTAGAGGAACTAACCGAGGCAGATCGGGAACGATTGTCGAATATCAACGCCGACATAGCCGGGCGTGCTCTCCGCGTGCTTGCCCTGGCTTACAAGCCAACGCAAAGCGAAAATGAGGCGCCATTCGATCATCTCATACTTTTGGGCATGGTCGGCATGATAGACCCTCCACGACCAGAGGCACAGGCTGCAATCCGCCTCTGCCAACAGGCTGGCGTACGTGTCGTCATGATCACAGGCGACCAAAAAGCAACCGCGCAGGCAATCGCCCGTGAAGTGGGCATAGACAGCCCTGAGGGCGGTTTGCAAGTGATGGACGGTCAGGCGCTGGATGCTGCCGACGACTCGGTATTACGCGATATGGTTTCCTCGACAGCAGTCTATGCCCGCGTGTCGCCGGAACATAAACTCCGAATTGTAAATGCCTTAAGGGCTGATGGCAAAATTGTAGCGATGACAGGCGACGGAGTGAACGATGCTCCAGCATTGAAAACGGCTGATATTGGTGTAGCGATGGGGAAAATGGGCACAGATGTGGCGCGCGAAGCTGCCGATATGGTGCTGGCTGATGATAACTTTGCCACCATTGTGGCAGCGATCGAAGAAGGAAGAACCGTCTTTGCCAACGTGAAAAAATTTGTCCATTATCTTTTCTCGTGTAACCTGAGCGAGATACTCACCATGTTTGTGGCGATCATGGTGAGCTTGCCCGTGCCACTCCTGCCACTGCAAATCCTGTGGCTTAACCTGGTTACCGATGTATTTCCAGCCCTGGCGCTGGCAGGTGAACCCGCGGAGCCTGGCATCATGCGCCGTCCGCCGCCAGAGGAGGCGCGCGCACAATATCCGCCCGTCCGATTTATTCGCAGCATCATCATTCAAGGCATATTACTGGCTGCCGCTACCCTCGCCGCCTTTGGCTGGGTACTTGGCTCTTCAGGCGACTTGCAACGGGCAAGAACCGTCGCTTTCCTGACCCTGGGACTGGCGCAACTCTTTCATGTATTCAACAGCCGATTTGAAGTAGGCTCCGCGTTGAAGCAGGGATTGTTCAGCAACCGCGCAATTTGGGCTGCATTAGGGCTGACAATCGCCCTGCAAGTGGCAGCCGTTACCCTGCCCATCCCGCAGATGCTCCTCAAGACCGTGTCTCCGTCGCCAACCGAATGGGTTGTCGTTCTCGCGGCATCCCTGTCGCCTGCCCTGATGATTGAGATCTATAAATTGCTCACCGAGAAAAGATAAACAGTGGGATTCAAAAAGACTTGCCGCTGTGCAATGTCACGGCGGCAAGTCTTGACTGGATTTTGGGCTGGATACCGTTCAATTGTCCGAAATCCGCTTTTAGCTTTCAGCCTCGATGTATGCCTGGGTTCAGAATCAGGCTGGAGGTTAAGAAAGATGCGCTCCATTCATTTCGAGATCATTCACCGCTTGACGACTTTCAATTCCAGCGAACCATCCCGCGCACAGGTATCCATACATTCCAAACATCGGGTACATTCGGGGTTGTCCAGGTTAAGAGGCACATCTTTGATTCCCATTGAACATTCGATGTCACAGCGCCCGCAACTGTTGCATTGATTGGAGTTGGACACAATCCGCACGGGCGAGATTTTGTTGAAGATGGCAAGCAGCGCGCCCAATGGACAGAGATACTTGCACCATACCCGCTCGATCAAGAGCGAGCCGCCGATAAAAATGATCAACACGCCCCATAGCAAGGGAGTTAGCTTTAAGCCAAAGACTGCCCGCATCGGACAAAACGCGTGCAAAGGCGGATAGACCATGTACAGGCTGGCAACCAGGATGGCGGCAAGTACGAGATACTTGGCGTAGCGCAGGGTTTTATCTGCGGCGGGAGGCAGGGTCAATGGGAAACGCGCCTTACTCTTTTTGCCGCGGATGTGTTTTCCGCCCCCACTCAGGCGGCGCGCCCAACCTGCAAACATATCCTGCACCACCCCCAGCGGACACAGCCAGCCGCAGAAGGCTCGCCCCGCTACGAGCGAAACGCCCAACACGCCCATCAAAATGGTGAAATTCAGCAGGTTGGTCGTTTTGAGCGTCTGCCCGTTGAACAGATACGGCAGGAGCGTTTCCACTCCGCCAAACGCGCAGAAGGCATCGAACGATCCGCCTGTGCTTTCCTCGCCAGGCATCAGGTGGCGGAGTCCAATCGCGAACGAGCCAACCACTGCGAGCAGTTGGATAACCCTTCGACTGCGGACAAGCGAATAAAGTTTAGGTTTTGGTGAAGCGGCTTTCATATCATTAATTCCAGTGTGACGGGAAAGGGGATCATGGATGATTCTCGGCTGCCGCCATGCTGTGGGCGGAATCCGAGCAGGAAGCCGATCAACGCGAATACGACAAAGCTGATGAGGAGGATAGCGGGATAATAACGGGGATGAATTTTCATAGTTTGGGTACGACCTGACATGTCTCCGCGAAAATTTGACGGAGACGTATCGGGCTTATGAGATTTACGCTTCTTGTGTTTCGTATTCCAGCAAATGTTTTTTGAAATAAGGCACAACGGTGAAGAGCAGCACGCCAATGGCGAGCAGTTGCGCCGTAGAAATAGTCCAATGTTTTTGTGCGGATAAATTGTGTTGGAACATCAATTGCCAGAATAGCGATGGTGCCAATCACTGCCAGCCACCAGCCTTTCTTTTTTCCAATTGCCAGCAATGGGATGGACGCAAACAACAGGATCACGGCGACCCAATTCACTTCACCGACCCAGTTGAAAAGCCACCAGGCGAAATCCTTGTAGAAGGGATAACCAGGGCGGGTTGCCATGGTACGTTGCGCGCCGATACCAATGGTGAAAGCATGAGTCGCCAACATGCCGATGAATGTCAGCGCGCCGAAGCGCGTCCACTTTTGAATCATCTCGCCTTTGCGCAGGAAAATAAGACTGAAGTAACCCGTTAGACCGATCACTGAAATAAGCACTGGGAGTGGGAACCCTTCCACAAAACTTACATACGGCAGGAACATGAAGAAGCCGCCGATGGCAGGTAATGCAAACAAAGACATGGCGATTTGATACGTCCACTCCTCACCTTTTTTGATCTCCTGCGAGATAACGATCAACGCCACACCCGCCACAAAGATGACCGCGCGCCAGACAGGGTAGAATAAATCAAAGAGTGGAGGTCCGCTGGAGAAAGTCTTGTCGGTGACAATGCGTTCCACTAGACCAGTCAATACCCTTTCGAGCGAAGTCTGGGTCAGGAATGGAATTACTGTCGCCATCAACAGTCCGATCACAATTGCCAGGATGGACATGATGTTGCGGTTCTTCTGAGAAGTTTCTTTCATTGTTGCCTCCAGTATCAAAATGGGAATTCTGAGTGAAATTTATCACAATGAGTGGGTGATAGTCTTTGCCATAAAGCAAACTCGGATCCAAATACCTAGATCCGAGTTGTAAAGAGGGTGTGTTGGATTATTTTTTTGTTTCATCCTTATCGAATAGCCGATCTTTAAAGTAAGGTATGAATAACAGGATTACTAGAATGATTCCTTGCATACCAGCCATCCAATAAGTGGATGTAAATATCGAAGGATTTGCAGTATTTGCAGGAACCAGTGATGCAACTAATGGGCGCAGGTAGTGGGCAGGGAATGCGCCAACTGCCATCATTAGACCGGTAAGCAATGCCAGATACCAACCAGTTTCTTTGCGTTGCGCCAGTTTCCAAATTGCAAGCCCAGCGAAGAGGAAGACAAGAAACATCAATGGACCGGTACGGCACAGGACAGTAACAGCTGGATCTAAAAGGGCAGCGGCGGGATCTTTCAGGATAACGCGCAGGGCGTGTGGAAAAAGCATAAAGCCCTGTGTACCGAGCATCCCAAGAAGTGTGAATACCCAGAACATGGCATTTTGGGTTTTCCCATCATTCTTTTTTAAGAAGAGCAGTGCCCAGAAAGCGCTTAGACTTAAGAAAAAAGTTGCGTAAGCAGGGGGGAATTTCTTGAGATTTTCCAACCAACCTAATCCAATATAGCCATTCGCCATTGTGGGAATGGAAAGCAGGAGCATCGCCAAGGGCCAAGCCCACTTCTTACCTGTATAGAGCGCAGTTGAGAGGGAGATCAATGCCAATCCAATCAAAATTTCAATTCCACTGTAGAGTGACCCTACATACAGGCGGCTGAGCGGACCAGCAGTAATATTGGTTGCTTGCTTAGTTTGTTGCAGAATCAGTTTGTTCATTGTTGTATCAAAAAGTCCTGGGGCAATGAAAACCAGATATAGCCCCATAAGCAAAGCAATTATAGCTATCACACCAAGAGTTGTACGATTGTTTTCTTTCATATTATTTTCTCCTGTTCAAAACGTATTGAATTGGTGACATCGAGTAATAATTCCAATGTCATTGATAAACATGGTTTAGCGATACACGAGCTTGGATTATCACTTTGAGTTATTTTTTAGTTTTTGCCCAAAATTTTCACAAATTGCAGCATCTAGATTAAGAAGTTTCAGCCACCATTCCAGGCAGTGCAATCTACACTAAAACAGTACACAGCCTACTTAGTATTATCACAAATAAGTTGCAACTCCTTTGCCATAAAGCAAGTACCCAAAAACCCATTTCATTCCCAACGGTATGATTAAAAATTTTCAAGGTGTTATACTCCCGCCCATTCAAACGGAGACCCCATGCCCATCTTTGACCATTTCGATTTTCTCGCACCCATCTACGAAAAATTCATCCCGCCCAAAGACCCACAGGAGATGTGGAAATTCGCCGACCTGCCCGCCTCTGGCGCGTTGCTCGACGCAGGCGGCGGCACGGGACGGGTGGCGCAGTTCATGAGCGGCAAAGCCAACCCAATTGTGGTGGCGGATCTGTCGCACAAAATGTTAAACGAAGCCCGCCAAAAAGACGGCTTACGACCCGTCTGCTCGCACACCGAAAAACTGCCTTTCGCCGATGAAACCTTTGCCCGCATTATCATGGTGGACGCGCTTCATCATGTTATTGACCAACGTGGGACAGTGGATGAACTCTGGCGGACTCTTCAACCTGGTGGACGGCTGGTCATCGAAGAACCCGACTTGCGCCTCTTCGGGGTGAAACTGCTTGCCCTCGCGGAAAAACTCGCGCTCATGCGCAGTCATTTCCTCTCCCCGCCGCGTATTGCTGAACTGCTGAGTTATCCAAACGCCCACGTCCGCATTGAGGTAAGCAGTTTCAACGCCTGGGTAATTGCGGAGAAAGTCTAACAGCCATAAAAAGACAAATCCGAAGCCTGCCCAGACTTCGGATTTGCAAAGGAGAATGTGTTTGTTTAACCAGAATATTTGGTTAACAAACGTTCTTTGAAAAGCGGGATGAATGCCAGAACGACGCAAATCAATCCCAAAATTCCGTTCAGCCAATAGTCAACCGTAGTGTGGCGGACATATCCTGTGGCAAAACCAGCAACCGCAGTAATTACGCCACCGATAACCATGAGATACCAGCCAGATTCCTTGCGGACGCCTAGTTTATAGATTGCCGCACTCAACAACCACCAGCCAACCCACAGCCCGACGAAGCCGATGAAGGTGATGGCAACTCCTTCCGCGAACATGGGGCGCTTGGGATGTCCGTACAACACACGAAACGCAGCATGTCCATTAGAAAAACTGTACGAAGCTGCAACGCCGAGCGCCATAAACGACAGGAAGTCAACAATTTTTTGCTTCATATCACCTTTGTCCAATAGCAAGATGGCAAAGAATGGAATCAAGCCAAGCATCATGATTGCGACAGCAGGGGGGAATCCGCCATATTTGGTGCCAACGAAGTTCATCCACGGAACAATCATGTACGCGCCGCCCACAGACGGGATAGAGAACAGAAGCAGCCCAAGTCCACGCGCCCAATCTTCGCCGTCATAGAGTGGCTTGACGATAAAGAAAACCGCGAGACCAGCGCAAAGCGTCAGCGTGCCCCAGAAGGGATAGAAAAAACTGACAAGCCAGGTGGTGAGAGTCAGCAAGGGCCAGCTGGGGTCTCCACTTGCCTTGAATTGCTCAATACGTTCAAGTTGCAGTTCAAGAATCGGATTTACCATGCTGAATGAAGCAAACGGCACATAAACGACCATCAAAATGGCGGCAATAACCAGGATCACTATTGCTGCAAGGCGGGTATTACGGGGTGTTTGGGTTAACATTCGTTCTCCAATGATGTGGATTATCCTGAACAAAGTTCAGGTTGTGATAACATGTACATATAATATCTGACCTTACCTGGTCTCGCCTTGACTTATGTCAAGAGTTCACAAAATCTTCTCAGAAATTATAGGATAGGTGCAATGTCCGAACTAATTGCTTTGTTAGAAAACGCCAAGGTGCTGGGAAAGTTTACGTATCTTCAGAAACAACGATTGACTTCCCTTGCAATTCGGCGCGTTTTGAAGCGTGACGAAGCACTTTACTGGGAGGGTGATCTTTGGCTCAATGTGATACTAATTGCATCGGGCAAATTGAGGTCTGTAATTCATTCCTTGGATGGGAGAAGTTACGTGGTATCCACCTGGGAGGAGGGAGAGGAATTTTGGTCGCATACTATTTTTGATGGCGAACCCATGCCCTCTACTTTGGAAGCCGCACAAGAAAGTGTCATTTATCAATGGGATGGAGAAGATGTTCTGCGAATTTTGTTCGAGAATTCAGAATCTGTTCGTGCCTTGTTGCAGCGCCAGGTAAAGCTGATTCGTAAACGGCGAGAGACGATTTCCGACCTTGCGTTTCAACCCGTTACCAGCCGCCTGGCAAAATTAATCTTGGAACAAGTTCCCGCTTTGGAAAACTCCGCGCAACGCGACCTGACCCTCGACCAGATTGCCTCGATGGTGGCGTCCTCTCCCGAAGTGGTTTGCCGCACCCTTTACCATCTCCAGCGGGAGGGTTTCCTTCAGGTGACCCGCGCCAGCATCACTCTTCATGACCGCGCAGCACTCGAACGTTTGGTAGGCGCAGAATAAGGAGTTCGGTTAAAAGGAAAAATGGAGCCAGGTTTTTCCTGACTCCATTTTTCAAAGGAGAATACACATGACCGCAACAAGAGTCATGTGTATTCTTTTGTTTACTCACCCTTTTCGATGAGCAAATTCTTGAAGGCGGGAATGAGCAGAATTGCCAGCAGTCCCAAAGACAAAATACCGCCTTGCAGCCACTCGGTTGAACTCCGCACGATAAAGCCTTGGAAACTGACAACAGCCGTCGCCAATGCCGCAGTCGTAGCCAAGTACCAGCCAGCTTTATTCTTCATCGCCAGCATCGGGATGGAAATAATCAACAGCACGGAGGCAACATAGAGTAGGAATCCGCCCAGCAGCAACGCCAAAGTCTGCGGGCTGTAAACCGCTTTATCTGAGACCATGTCAAAGGTTCTCCAATCCAAATGATCGAGATTGGTGATGTAATGCGCCAGAACTGAGGTGAATGGAGGCGGGGTGGGATTAGCGGCGACCAATCCATTGGCGTCAGTGACAAACTCACCAGGGATGTGGATAAAATAGCGGACGCCGTGTTGTGCGTTCATGAAGACCATGCCCGAAACGATGCCCAAGCCTGTATACGGGAAAAGTTTCAAAGCCTTGTTCTTGAGCGTATCCATATCGGAAAACAGGATGATGAAATAGAACAGCAGGTTGATGAATAACACGAACATGACGGGCGGCATCCCGCTGATGGTGTGTGGCGGCACACCCTTTTCGGGATATTCAGCCAGTACCAACACGAACCAGGGAATTAACATGGTCATTCCGCCCACCGAAGGGATGGCAAACATAGCCAACGCGGCGGCGCGCGCCCACTTCACACCTTCATATAACTTCTTCGCCAGCATCAGCAGAAATGCGCCTGCAAAAACAAAGGCGATGATCCACGCCGAGAAAGTGACCGAAAGGACGGGCACAGCGGGATAGAAATCTGCATCGTGCGGCACGAGGCGCAGCAACACTTGATCCAAGCTGATCTTCAAGGTCTGCATGGCTTGGGTCGGCGCCCACAGCATCAGGTACAATCCGCCGATGACCGCCACAACCGCCATCAGGATGCGTTGGGTTTTGCTAGTTTCATTTATCATCTTACATCTCCTCAAAATTGATATAATGTTTCTTTCTAACTGGGGTAAATGATTCTTTGTATGAGAAAAATATCACAAAGCGGTTCTGCCGTCTTTGCATTTTTATAAGTTGTCGGAGAATGCCTTGCAAAATATCCTGGATTGCCTTTCGCGCGCCTCTGTTTTTTCCAAACTCTCTGACCTTGACCGCAGTGAATTGGTCAAATGTGCGGTCACAAAAAAATACAAGAAGGACGAATTTGTCTGCTGGCAGGGAGAAATCTGGTCAAAGGTGGCATATCTTTCTTCGGGTCGGCTGGAGTGGTCAATGCTTTCCCCCGAAGGACGCCGTCAGGTAGTGTTCAAACTCAATCCGTGTGAAGTGGTCTGGGGACATTCGGTGGTGGATAACCTGCCCATGCCCGCCTCGCTTGAAGTCCGCGAGGATGCGGTCTTGTATCTTTGGGAGCGCGAAACCATCCTCCCGATCCTGTTACGAAATGCCGAAGCCGCCTGGGACGTCTCCCTCATCCTCACCCAATACATGCGACGCGTCCGCGAAGTGGTCTACGGGTTTGCCTTTCATCCTGTCGCAGGTAGATTAGCCCGCCTATTGTTATCGCATTACACCCATGTGGATGGAAAATCTGCACCGCGCGACCTGTCCCTCGACCAGATGGCAGACACGGTCGGGACTACCCGTGAGCTGGTCAGCCGCACCCTGCATCGCTTCGCCGACGAGGGACTGATCCAAATCAGCCGCATGGAATTGGCGTTTCTGGATCGCGTGAAATTGGAATCTCTGGCGGGGGGCAATGAGCAATGAACGTACTTTCGGCGCTGCTCCAAAACAATCCTGTCTTTTCCACGCTTGGCGAAGGCGACAGGAAATTGATGATTCAGCAAGCCAAGCGGCATACCTATTCCAAAGACGAGACCATCATCTTATATGGCGATGTCTGGTCTTATATTTTTTTAGTGAAAGAAGGCACGGTCGAAGCGCTCAAAGAATCCAGCGACGGGCGCAGCCTGCATGTAGGTTGCTTTGGCAAGGGAGAAATATTCTGGGGACTTTCTTTTTTTCACGAAGACGCACCCATGCCCGTCACCCTGCAAGCACGTGAAAAGAGCGTTCTTTATCTTTGGACAAAAGATTCCGCCTTGCCCATCATCCTCCGCAATGGACAAGTTTCCTGGGAAATCAGCCGCCTCATGGCAGATCGAATGCAGCACGCCAGTGACCTGGTGGAAGGACTGGCTTTTCATCCCGTAGCAGGCAGGCTGGCGCGGCTGTTACTTGACCATTTTGAAACAGCAGGTGACGCGTCCATCTCGCGCTATCTGACCCTCGACGAAATGGCTACGCGCATCGGCTCGACCCGTGAGATGGTCTGCCGCGCCCTGTACAGTTTTTCCGATAAAAAATTAATTGAAGTCACCCGCACCGAATTCGTGCTAACCAATTACGCGGGACTGGCTCAACTAAGCAAGCGGGTTTAATACCCAGTGTAGTGACGACTTCAGTCGTCCAGCCCCGCCAAACGACTAAAGTCGTCACTACAAATTCTAATCTTTATCCCTTCGCCAGATTCAAAAATACATCCTCCAGCGTCGGCTCCCCTTTTTGGATGGAAGTCACACGCAAATTTGATTTTGCCAGCATTCCTTGAATGTCTTTCTCTCCCAAACCCGTTTCCACAATTACCCGCAAATGGTCGCCAGCCAAACTGACTCTCAGCACGCCTTGAGTTTCTGACAACAAGTTCAGTCCGTCCAGCAGTGGCTCGGCGTACAACTCCCAGACATCACCAGGAACAAAACGCTCCTTTAATGCCATCGGCGTATCCATCGCCAGAAGATTGCCGTCGCGCATCATGCCTACGCGGTTGCAGTATTCGGCTTCGTCCATATAATGCGTGGTCACCAGAATGGTCACCCCACTGGCAGACAGGTCGTAGATCAAGTCCCAAAAAGCGCGGCGGGCAGTCGGGTCAACGCCACTGGTGGGTTCGTCCAAAAATAATAGTTTGGGACTATGCACAAGCGCGATGCCCAGCGCAAGCCTTTGTCTCCAGCCGCCAGAGAGTTCACGCGTGATGGTCTTCTTATTATCGGACAGACCAACCAGCGCGATGGTTTCAGCAATGCGGGCTTTGTCTGTAATTCCATACACGCCGCCATAAAACTGGAGATTCTCCCAAACGGTCAGGTCGTCATAGATGGCGAATTTTTGCGACATGTAGCCAACACGCGCGCGCACTTGCTCTGCTTCATGAGCAATATCAAATCCCAGCACAGTGGCGTGTCCATCGGTTGGAACAAGCAGCCCCAGTAGCATCCGAAAGGTTGTTGTTTTTCCAGAGCCATTGGGTCCCAGATACCCAACGATTTCACCTTTTTGAACTTCAAATGAAATATGATTCACCGCCACAAAGTCGCCAAAATGACGGGTCAGGTTATCCACAACAATGACAGGTTCAGACATTTTCTTGCTCCGATAAATAGATAAACACATCTTCCAACACGGGCGGAATTGGACGCGCGCTCATAAATGTTCCGCCGCCAGCGTGGACAGATTTTTTTAGTTTTTGAATAACAGGCTCAGACTGATTCTCTCCAACGCGGAGGTGTAATCGGTCGCCAAAGGCACGCACATCTTCCACGCCAGAATCCTGTGCGGCGATGTGTTTGAGCAAAGGCAGCGGTCCGCCGCGTAGTTCAACAATCCGCTCGTTGAGCATCGTCCTTAATTCACCTGGTGTTCCTTCGGCAATGATTTGACCTTGTTTCATGAAGCCAATACGATGACAACGCGCCGCTTCATCCATGTAGGGAGTGGAGATAATGACGGAAACTCCGTTACTTTGAACTGAGACGAGTTGAATCAGCAGTTGCCAAAAATCCTGGCGCGTGACTGGGTCAACGCCTGTGGTGGGTTCGTCGAGCAAAAGGACTTTGGGACGCGAGACCAGCGCCGAGGCGAGTCCCAGTTTTTGTTTCATGCCACCTGATAACTGCCCCGCGCGGCGATGGGTGAATTTTGCCAGCCCAACGAAATCGAGAATTTCCATCGAGCGCGGATACCATTCATCCGGTTTGAGTCCGCGTACTTCGGCAAAAAAGCGGATATTTTCCAGCACGGTCAAATCTTCGTAAAGTGAAAAACGCTGTGAGAGATAGCCGATGTTGGCGCGCGCCAGTTCCGCTTGAGATGAAACGTTGTAACCGCAGACGCTTGCCTCGCCAGCCGTGGCGAATAATGCGCCGACCAGCAATCGCATAGCGGTGGTCTTGCCCGCGCCGTCCGAGCCAACCAGTCCATAAATCTCGCCTGCGGGGATGTTCAAATCAATGCCATTTACAGCATGAACTTCGCCGAAGGATTTATGGAGGCCAGTTGCAGAAATTAATATATCTTTAGAATTCATAGTTACCGCCAAATTAGGGATAAGTTCCCTCATCCCCAACCCTTCCCCCTTTGGGGGAAGGGAGTCCCCTCTCCAACGGGAGAGGGCTAGGGTGAGGGCGCCTAAAGTTATTTATTTGAACAAAACGTCCGCAGGCATACCGGGCGGGAGCTTGCCACCCGTATCACCCAACATGAGTTTGACGGCAAAGACAGTGGTCTTGCGTCCTTCGGCAGTTTGCACGTTACGCGGGGTGAATTCAGCCTTGTCAGAAATGTACATCACAGTGGCGGTAAAAATTTCGCCAGGGAAAGAATCCACGGTCACATCAACGGTTTGTCCTATGGAAATTTCGCCATAGCGATCTTCGGGGATGTAGACAGTGATGGTTAAGTCACTCATGCGTGCCATGGTCAAGAGACCAGAGCCAGGCATCACCACTTCACCAGGTTCCACTGCGCGAGTTAGGATCATGCCGTCGGTGGGGGCGATGATGGTCAACTTGGCAATTTGGGTGTCGATCAAATCTAGGTTGGCTTGCGCCTGCTTAATTGATATCAGCGACTGAGCCGCAGCAGCCTGGGACTGAGACAAGGCTCCTTGAGCCGCTAAAACTGCCGTAGATTGTTCACCTGTCTGAAATTTACGCAGGTAATCGAGAGCTGCGTAATACCGTTCTTGTGCTACCGAGACTTCTGCGCGCATCTCAAGCACATCATCTGCCGCCTGCGTGCCGAGAAGTTCATCGTACATATTTTGAGCACGGTCCAATTCCTCTTTGGCGTCATCAAAAAGATCAGTGCCAGCCGTAACAAGCTGGTCATCGCCTGTGCAAGTGTAAATGCGATTCGTCAGTTTTTTGTTATCAACCACATAGCCATCGTTGGTGCCGCAATGGGTACGATTGTATCTTCCAACGGGAGCATCGGCATCAGCGGAATTTTGGGTAAGATCGTTTACATCTTTCACTACCTGATAGCCAATACGCGCATCAAGCAGCCGCTTTTCTGCTTTTAGAAAATTGGACTGTTCAACAGATACATCAATATTCTCCAAAGTTCCATGAGCTTCTTTCAACGCATTCAAAGCGATTTCAACCTGACCCTCGGCAGATTTGAGTTGTTCCTCGCGGGAAAAATACCAATTGGGCTGTTCAAATCGGGTCGTATCTCTCGTGAACCAGTCCTGGAGACGGGTCTTCTTATCTAGGGCAAGCGCCGCTTCCAACGCAATTTGATACTGGCTATCGGCAGTATTCAAAGCGCTTTGAGCGATTAATGCACTCGCTTTAGCGGCATCCAGATTGGCGGCGGTGACGTTGCGCTGGGCTTGGGGCAGGGTATCATCCAGACGGAAGAGAACATCGCCCGCTTTGACCACATCGCCTTCATTGACCAACACTTCGGTTACTTTGCCAGAAATTTCTGGCGCGATCAAAATTTCGGCGGCTTCGACAGCGCCAGAAGCGGCGAGCGTGGAGTTTACAGGACGGGTTGCGGTGTACAGGTAATATCCGCCAGCCAGAAGGATGGCAAGGACTAATATAATTACAACAAATGGGGGACGTTTGATTTGCATGGAAATCTCCTTAAGATTTTATGGAAACGATTGAAACTAATCGAGATGTTTTTTGAATCTGAATGTAGCGGCAGACATAATGACAACGGCGAAAATTACCAGAGAGAGGGCTTCGCCCCAGAGGACATTGGGACCTACGCCTTTGATCATGAGTGCGCGAATCAGTACCAGGTAGTAACGCAGGGGTATTCCGTACGAAACCAACTGTAATGCCTGAGGCATGGCGCTGATCGGGAAGAAAAATCCAGAGAGGAAAATACTGGGGAGCAGAGTCATCCAAACGGTCAGCATGGCTTCCTGCTGTGTCTTGGCAATGGTCGAGGCGAACAATCCGATGCCCAGACCAGAGATCAGGAAGATGGCTGAAACAATCAAGACCAGCGCCAGACTGCCGCGAATGGGAACGCCAAACCACCAGTGACCCAATGCCAGCACCTCGAGCATATTAAAGAAGGACAGAATGGTGTAAGGCACCAATTTACCGAGAATCAATTCCCATGAGCGGATGGGGGTCACGATTAGTTGTTCAATCGTGCCGCGCTCGCGCTCGCGCACCACAGCAGTGGCGGTGAGCATGGCGGTCAGGGCTGATAGAACCATGCCGATCACGCCGGGGATCATGAAGTAGGTGCTTTCCAGATCGGGGTTGTACCAAACCGTTGTCCGAATATCGACGGGCAGACGGATATTGCCTCCCTGCCCAGCGCGCACAAGTCTTTCAGAAAGAATATTGGTGGCGTGTACTTGCCCGATAAGCTGCGCCGCCGACAACGAAGTGGATGCGACGGTCGGGTCT
This sequence comes from Candidatus Brevifilum fermentans, assembly GCA_945877125.1. Classification (GTDB taxonomy): domain Bacteria; phylum Chloroflexota; class Anaerolineae; order Anaerolineales; family Villigracilaceae; genus Villigracilis. The sequence continues at coordinate 19,053 of CAMCQT010000065.1, forward strand.
GACCCGTCGAGGACAAAAGCCACTTGCGCGTTGCTATTTTTTACCTGCTGGGCATAATCAGTCGGGATGATTAATCCTGCTTTGGCTTGCCCGCTTTCAACCAGTTGGCGTACTTCCACTTCTGAGTTGACGGCATATGCAATCTTGAAATAATCCGCCGCGCGATAGGAATCGAGCAGGGAGCGTGATTCAGAACTGTGTGACTGGTCATAAACAGCCAATGGAACATCGCGAACATCATTGGTGGCAGAGTAGCCGAGCAGGAACAACTGCAAGATCGGGATGATCAGGACAATTGTCAGGGTGCGCGGGTCACGCCAGATTTGGATAAACTCTTTACGTATGATCGATAGCAGACGAGAATTCATAAACTAACTCCGATTTCAAAATGCCGTACAGAAAAATATCAATAAACGCATCTAGCGACTGCTCCTGTGTCTCGGTCGGCAACATACCGGTCAACAGGGATTGCGTCATGTGATACGAAACAAACATGCTGAGAAAAACGGGCAGCCACGCAGGGGGTGGTATACCGCACAGAACATTTTCAAAAAATTCGGGCAGGTGTTTGCCTTTGAACTCCACCATCTCAACCAGCACCAGATTGAAAAACTTTGGATGGCGACCCAATTCATGTAGCAGGTCTCGGACTGTGCTTTCGTCAAAATTGCCAAAAGGCTCCGCTTGTATTTTTTGGATCAAAGGCATGATCTGCTGGTAGGGATGCCGCTCGACGAGGACGGTGCGAAAGATAATTTCCTTCGAGGCGAAGTGGTTGTAGATACCGCCCAGCGCCAGCCCAGCGCTTTCGGCAATCTGGCGCATGGATGTGGCGGCATACCCTTGATTAACGAATAACAAATGTGCTGCGTCCAAAATCAAATTGCGGGTTACACATCCAGACATGGCTTATTTTTTCCCTTGCGCCTTGCCATCAATTTTCAAGGCTTGAAGCGACGCCAGAAAAAGCAGAATACCAATCACAATCATTCCTGCCACATAAGCCACCGAGATAAATCCAGAACGGTAATTGCTTGAAGCAAGGATGACAGGCAATTGAGCAATACCTGCCGCCAAGGGCCAAAAAATTCCCAGCCCCGCGTGGATAAAATAACTGCGGCGGTCTTTTTGACCCGACCCCGCGTGGATAAAATAACTGCGGCGGTCTTTTTGACCCGCCCAAAATAATGCCAATCCCTGCAAGGCAAACATTCCCGCCACCACAAAGGAAAGCACTGCGGCTGGGACTCCGTTTTTAGCGGGTTCACCCAAGGCGAAATCCTCCAGCGTGTGCGGGACGGCAAAGAAGAACAACAATAGTGACAGGATCACCACGCTTCCTTTCCACGCTGATAACTTAGTTTTCGTTTCTGACATTTTTTCTCCTACTGATAAAATCCGCGCTTACTTGGTGGGCTGGATTGCCTTCTGCAGAATTCCAAGAAATTCATCCAACGGCACGCGATGGATGCGTGCCGCCCATTCAACGGTCAGGGCTTTTGCTGCCAGCGCCCGCAGGGAATAACGCGCCACTCGTTTGATGCCGAACACCTCCATCACATCGGCAATATCACCGTATGCTTCAAGGATTTCTGATACACGTGTATCCTTTGTGATTTCCAGTTTTCGATGAGACAATTTTTCTCCTGTATACTTGGTCTATAAAAATCTTCCACGAGAATGTCCCGTGGAAGATAGAATACAACACTGCCTAGAAGTTCAGTACGACTTTTATCGTATTTGGAAAATTTGAATTAGAATACTTGAGTCACAAAAAAGACGTTTCAACACCCTTTCCCTGTGCGAGATAAAACCACAATGCCCACTCACCCCCAACCTGCTCCTGTTTCTGATGCCGTTCGCGCCCGAAAAGTTTTGATAGCTGTGCAACATTTTGCAGACCTGCCAAATGAAATCCTCAACGCCTTGACTCAACGGATGTCTCCGTGCCATTTTGATGCGGGACAGGTGATTTACCTTGAAGGCGAACCAGGCGAAAAAGTGTACATCCTGGAAAAGGGCTGGGCAAAATCCATCCGCACCGCGATAGATGGACGCGAACAGGCAACGATTATGTTGAAGGCTGGGGAACTATTTGGTGATGAAGCAGTTTTTCTCGATGCGCCGTATCCCGTGACAGTCATCGCACTTGAAAAAATTGAAATGTGGGTTATTCAAAAACAGGCTCTGCTTGAAACTATCCAGCGTTACCCAGTGCTGGCAATGATCTTCATCCGTCGGTTGAGCGGACGGGTGCTTTATTATATTGATCTGGCGGAAGACCTTGGATTGCGAAATGTGCAGGCACGCGTCGCCAACACACTGCTAAAACATGCAGAACTGGTGGACGGAAATTTGATCGTTCCCCGTCAGCATTGGACAACGCTCGATGAAATGGCGATCCGCCTTGGCACAGTGCGCGATGTTCTCAGTCGTACGCTAAATGCTCTTGAAGGAGAGGGTATCTTGAAAATAGGTCGAACAAAGATCACCATCATTGATCCAAAGAAATTACTTGAGCGTGGTCGCGTGTAAGCATATAAACCATCTGCTAACTTTACTTAAAAACAGAGGCTGTCCTTGCTGGACAGCCTCTGTTTTTTTTTTTAGAAACCTGCATTCGCCTGACAAAGCCCCGTTAAACAGTCAACAGGCTGAGGCGTTGAAATGAAGCGGGCTATTGTGTCGCCTGCCTGCGCGACTGGACGATCATCAATGCCAGAATGATCAGCCATATGACCAGTCTGAAGATCATGGCTCCAATGCTGTTTGCCGCTACCGTACCGCGAAAAACGGTTAGCAGGAGCAGCGTCACGATGGCGTGAATGCTGAAGGTTGCGATGGCGGTGGGTATGGCATATTTGCTATTTTTCCAAATGAAGATGGCGGGGATAAAAATCGTCATCACGCCTAAAATGAAATTGTAAACGGGCAGCCAGTTGAGGACGAAATAACCAGGCTCCCAGCCCGTCATTGCCAGCGCGCCTGCAAAGATTGACAAGCCGCCGACGAGGAAGGCGAGAACTGATGCGATTTTATTGAGGGTTGTATTCATGTTTTTCCTTTCGTTAGATGTGTCGTTGCAAGTACTGAATATAGTTTATGCCATGCTTGTGAAAAGGATACCGACTTTTGTCGGTAAATGGCGGGGATATCCAAAAAACATGTTGGGTGGCTTTTTTCGACAAAAGTCGTAAAAGAAAATGAAACACCCTTCTATAATGATAAGACTTATCTGAGAAAAATTAAAATCCATCAGATTAATGGAAGAGGTCAATTTGTCATCAACATTCACTTGGGGTACATACGTCATCGTTTTTGGCGCATTAGGAATCGCTGGGACTTGTCTCTCCTGAAACTATTGCCCGTTATTTGGGACAGGGAGCCGGTTGGTCGGCAACGCTGACCGCGCTCTTCCTTGGAGCCGCGCTGTATGTCGCCAGTCTGGATTCGCCCACCGCCGGTGAGTACTGGCTGAATGGCGTCGAAGTGAGCGGCATGGAGTCTGCTGGTCGGTGGAATTGGCATCATGAATATCATGCTGGTCTCGGTGACAGAACGCACGCGCGAGATCGGATTACGTAAAGCCAAGGGCGCACGCAAGGTGGATATCCAGACTCAGTTCCTGCTGGAGGCGATCATCCTAAGCCTGGCAGGCGGCGCAATCGGCATTGCCGTTGGCGTGGGCATTGCCTTGTTGGTAAATGCTTCAGGGGTGACCAGCGCTGTCGTCACATCTCAATCTGTTATGCTGGCTGTCAGTTTTTCGGTGGCAGTGGGATTGTTTTTCGGCATTTATCCCGCCAACCATGCCGCGGGCTTGAAACCCATTGAAGCGTTACGCTATGAATGAAAACAATCGGGAGAATCACCTATTCTGCAGGCTTCTCCCGAGAAGCAACATCTGTTCCTGGGAACGGAACATTTTCAAACGGTACTACTTCGCCCTGACTTGCTTGTCAAATCGAAGCAGCCAACTCGCAGACCTGAATGAGTAGTTAAATTTCAACCGTCATTGTTTCTATCAAAAGGAAAAAATATGACAAAAAATGCACCCACTCGTTACCATCCCTTGCAAGTCACTTTCCATTGGCTGACAGTAGTTCTGCTCTTCGCCATGTTTCCGCTCGGCACATACATGAGCAGGCTTCCAAATGATACCGGGAAAATCGCATTGCTTACCGCTCATATGACGCTAGGTTCCATTACCCTGATCGTTATCATTGCCCGTTTCATTAACCGCTTTCGCCTGCCTAGACCAGCTCATGCCACAGCAGGTAACGCATTTTTGGATTGGATTGGCAAGATAGTCCATTACTTGTTATATACGCTTGTGTTTCTGATGGCAGTCAGCGGTATATCCCTTTCTTTACAGGCAGGCTTGTTGCCCATTATCTTTGGAGGGTCAGGTGTGGCTTTGTCAGCAGACTTTTATGTTTTTGTAACGCGCATGTTGCATGGTGTCATCGCTCCCATGCTGGCGCTCCTGGTTGTGCTGCATGTTGGCGCGGCTTTATACCACCAGTTCGTGCTTAAGGATAACCTGCTGTCGCGCATGTGGTATAAGAAAAAAAACAGGAGATCAATAAAATGACAGGACCATCCAAAAGACTCTTAAGAGGCACGCAAGGCTTTTGAACACCGCGACAAGCAGGCTTCGGCGCGTTCGCACGCGCACAAAGCCATCTCACAAGCGTCAGAGGAACATGGCGGCGCAGAGAGCCAATATCTCGGCGAAATGGTTTACGGCGGGCTGGACGGAATCATCACCACATTTGCAGTGGTTAGCGGCGTGGCAGGCGCGCAATTGGGTACGCCTGTCATTCTTATTCTCGGGTTGGCTAACCTTTTCGCAGACGGTTTTTCAATGGCAACAGGAGCGTACCTCTCGACCAAAAGTGAGTTTTAGTTCTGGCAAAGCGACCTGCACGACATCCCTGCTGGCGCTCGGCTCACATCCGATCACCGCCGTGTACAGCGGCGACACGAATTATCTTGGCAACACTTCGAATCAGGTGGATCAAGTGGTGAACGTCGGTCTATCCATTGCAGATGTTTCTTTGAGCGAAGGCAACAGCGGGACAACCACCCTTTCCTTCACCGTCAGCCTCTCGGTCTCCGCCCCAGTCGGAGGCGTGACCTTCGACATTACCACCGCCGACAGCACTGCCTCCGCAGGCAACGACGACGCCCCCTCGGTGGTGATGACCTCCGCCACCACCACGCTCACCAGCGTTTCGCCCATCCCAGTACATTTTCGAACTCCGCAACACGCGGCTGACGCGCCCCGAAAGCGCCAACTTCGCCTTTGAACACCTTGAAGATAATTCCTATCTAACTCTCATCACCTGTTCCAACTATGACGAACAGACAAACTCCTACCGTTTCCGCCGCATCATCCGCGCTGTGCTGGTGGAGGTGAAGTAAATTAGCGAAACAGAAAACAACCCCAGATTATGGTTTAATCTGGGGCTGTTTTTATGTAAAATTTTTCGGCATATGCCAGTATATTGTTCCAACCATTGTCCTACCCAACCTACC
>CAMCQT010000066.1 GCA_945877125.1 Candidatus Brevifilum fermentans
CAATTCAATTGAGCCTTCTGATGCTGAAAACGGGTCGCTGAAAGGCTGCCCGTAATTTTCGCCGTCGTTGTTCCATAACCTCGCTAATTCACGGCTTTGAATTTCGTCAAATTTGAAAATCGTATTGTTCGGTTGCGTTATTATGTGATTCTTGCCTAAAATAGGATTGCGTTTTACAAGTTCTCTTTCAAGCATTCCTTCCCCAAGGCTAAGTCTAATTTGTTCAAGATGCACTCCTATCTTTATTTCTGTTGGAGAGTCATATTGGCTTCTCCAAAGGTCGTCACCAAGCGCGTTAGGAAATCGTACTTGTGATAGGGGAGTTGGTAATTCTTCTAAAATACCATAGGCTATTACTCCAGCTTCTTCGCCAGATCTCCAAATATAAATGCTATCCCCAATATTGAAATCCTTTTGATGTTTTGGCGCACTCCAGTAGATGTAGGAATACCTTGATAGGTAATCGTCGATGTTAAATCGCTTTGGATTCCCTTGTAATATCCATGTCGATGGAGAAATATTTACATTTTTCCCATTTGGAAAGTACATCTCGGAGAAGGGAGATAGCCTTCTTCTTGCTTCATCGAGCTCTATTTTATTAAAAAGCGATTGAAGTTTTGGCTGCAAAACTAAGGCTTCAAGAGAGAGGTCAAGTCGTTTAGCTTTGGTTAACGCTTGTAAACCTTTTGCAGGAGTGGTCTTACTTTGCTCTGTCAGCATTTTTTTTGCAGTTACAAGCCCGCCATTTTTCCTTACTGCGCGTAGAAAATAGTTACCCCAGTATCCAGTCTCTTCTCCTGCTCGCTTGTACATGTTTAACATTTCTTGTTCAAGTTCTTCTTCAAGATTCATAGGATATCCTTTTTATAACAAGCTTAACCCAATTGCTGTGATTACCCCAAACGCTCCGCACGAGAAATTGACCCAGTCATTATTGAGCCATTCCCAGCCGCGGATGTGAACGGTGGGCGTGCCGCAGGTGTGGAGCGGATGTTTCTCGGTTTCTTTTTGGTCGGTGGGGCAGAAGTACATGGCTTGAACTGTCGCGCCGAGGAATGAGTCGAAGAGGGCGCCAGCAAGACCGGAAAAAGTAATAAGTAAGAAGTAATCAGTTTTCAGTGACCCGTTTTCAGCGGGGAAGAGAAGCACAGCAAGGAGCGCAATCAAGCCTGAGCCAGCCAGCGCGGCGAGTGTTCCAACGAGGGAGATTCCGCCTGAGGTGCCTTTTTCCATGACTTTTCGTAAATCGGTAATCATGCGCGGCGGATTTGGATTTAATACGCCGAGTTCTGTGGCCCAAGTGTCGGCGTTGACTGCGGCGAGCGCGGCGGCGAAACCAATCCAGGTCCAGGGTTCGTTGGGGAAGAAAAAATGCAGCGCGGCGAATGCAGTGGCGACGCCGCCATTCCCAAAGACCTGACCCGCGTCGCGTTCATGTCCCTTTGAAAATTTCTCGTCGAGACCTTGTTTGCGTTTTTTGAAGGCGCGGCTGAGCGCCGAGGAGGTGATGAAAAATGTCAGCAACAAAATTGCCCAATCCAAGCCGCCAACGCCGAAGATGATCGTGCCTGTGATTGTGGCTGCCATGGCTCCGCTTTTGTTCAGGCTGTGGGCGCGATAGGCGAGGGTTGCGATGATAATTGCGAGGAGGAAGCCGAGGGGAAGTTGCATAGGGTTTGAAGGTTTGAAAGTTGTCAGGCTGAAAAGTTGAAAGGTTGGTATTTTAACCTGCAAACTTTTAAACCTGCGATCATCAGACCGGCGTTGTAATAATGAAAAGTACCGCGAGCAAAAATAGCAAACTCATCAACATGCTTGAACCCCAAACGATGAAAGCCAGCACACGTTGCTTTTCCCAGCGGTAAAAATATAAGCCCGCGATCCAGCCTGTCACAGACAGCAAAAGACTGGCGACGGGGAAAATAATAAGCTGCGATGATGGGACTTTTTCAAGCGCGCTGCCCACAAATTGCGGACCCAGCGCCACGAGCGGCGTGGATGGAATGATGAGGCTGGCCCAGATGAACAGACCCAAATTGAGGAAGAGTGTGGTCAGCCACAGATAACGCGCCACGCCGCTTTCCCAGGCTTGTGTGACCACAAAAGACGGATACACCGATTTTGATTCTGCGGGTGTCAGGCTTCCCATTTCGGTGGCGCGCGCAAAAGTTTGCGTCAGCCCGGCGGGGTTCTCAGGTGAAATCACAAATACCCGTTTGGCAGTTGCCACGAGTAAAAGTTTTTTTGAGTCAGCCGCGAGGAACTCCACCGCGCCGAGGTCAGGGTGGCGGCGCATACCGATCAACCCGCCTGGCAAGCGCAGGGTTGGCAATGGCAGCGGCGTGGTCAGGTCATCTGACGAGCGGATAAATTCAATATCACTCAGCGGAATATCTTCGACGCGCAGTCCCCATTTGATGGCGAGGCTGTCGCGGTCGAGGTGGTAATCGGCGTGCCACAATGAATATGCGCGATACGCAAGAAATGGGATCGGCGTGAACGACACCAGCGCCGCCAACAACGCGATCAGAAATACAGGTCCCACATCTACACGCGTGAGGTTGATAAAACTAATGACGGCAATGATCGCCAGCACAACGATCAATATGCTGTGAATAATCAAGCCGCGTCGCTTGGGAGGGGGGAAGTGTCCGACATTCATGGGGGGAAAGGATGAATGATGAAGGATGAATTATGAATTCATCACTTCTTCACGGATGATGTTGCAGACGTAATCAACCTGCTCTTCAGTCATCACGCCGCTGAAGGGGAGTGCCAGTCCGCGTTTGCCGAGGTCTTCGGTCACGGGGAAATCACCTTCGCGTCCGCCAAATTTTTCGACCATGTACGGCTGCAAATGGATCGGCAAAAAGTACGGGCGCACAGGAATGCCGCGCGCTTCGAGTTTCTTTGCCATTTCATCGCGGTTGATCTTTTTATCAAAGCGGATGACATAGACGAACCAGGATGTGCGCGTCGTGAAGGATTCAATGAACGGGATTTCGACTCCCGCAACGTCAGATAGTCTCGCTTCATACCACGCTGCAACCTGTTCCCGTTTCGAGAGAATTTGATCCAGCCTCGACATTTGCGAAGCCCCCATCGCCGCCGACATTTCGTCAATGCGATAGTTGTAACCCATGTGCGTGTGTTGCAGCCAGGTATCGCCAGGCGCACGCCCCTGATTGCGCAGTGACCGCATGAAATGCGCGGCTTTGTCGTCGCTGGTGATGATGACTCCGCCTTCGCCTGTTGTAATTTGCTTATTTGGATAAAACGCAAATACGCCAAAGTCACCGAGCGTGCCAGCCTGCTTGCCTTTATAAGTCGCGCCCAAAGCCTCGCATGAATCTTCGATGACAGTTAATCCATGTTCCTTAGCAACCGCATTGATCGCGTCCATATCCGCGGGCTGACCGAAAACGTCCACAGGCAAGATCGCCTTCAACGACCTTCGACCTTCGACCTTCGACATATTCCTCGGAAGATATTTCTCGACATTCTTCGCCGCATCTGCAACCAACTCAGGGTTGATGTTTCCAGTCTTCGGGTCAATATCCACGAAAACAGGAATCGCACCTTCGAACAGCAATGCATTCGTCGAAGCCACAAACGAGAACGGCGTCGTGATAACCAAATCGCCTGCGCCAATCCCAGCCGCGCGGACGCACAAGTGCAGTCCCGCCGTGCCAGAGTTGACAGAGATGGCGTGCTTTGCGCCAGTCAGGTCGCAGAAAGTTTTCTCGAAATCGGTGGTGTATTTGCCCATGCTCAAGATGGGCGTGTTGATTACGTCAATGACAGCCTGGCGGTCTGCATCGTTCAAGTCAGGAGAGGACATTGGGATTTTCATTAATTTCACCAAATAGAATTATGCTGTCACTGCCATTTGCTGGCGGTGGGATGATTTGTGCGCGGGCGCAAGTTTATACGGTTGAACCAATACTTCGGCTGGAATTCCAAGCCCTTCATAAAGGCGTTGAATCATGGATAAAGTGAGGGAGCGTTTGCGATTTAGAATTTCAGAAACGCGCGCGCGGCTTCCAATATATTCTTCAAGGTCAATGCGGCTCAGTTCGCGTGTTTCCATATAATAGTAGATCGCTTCAATTGGGTCTGGCAAGGGAATTGAGTAATGTTCGTTTTCGTATGCCTCAACCAGTGTGATAAGTATATCCAATTCATCACCTTTGGGAGTGCCAGGTTCCGCACCAAAGAGACTTTCGATTTCTTGTAGCGCCAATTCATAATCGGCTTCGGTTTTGATTGGTTTTATATTCATGGCTAATCCTTAAATTATCTCTGCATTAATGCGGTCATATTCCTGATGTGTGCCAACGAACCTGATGTAGACTGCTTCAAACCTGTACTCAACTACTACGATGACTCTATATTTATTCCCCTTTATGTTGAATACCACTCGGTTATCGGCTAGGAAACTGGCGTTTCGATAGATCGCCTTTATGTCCGATGATTTTTTCCACTGGGAATGTTTGACATCCACATACCAGGCTTGTAATTGTTGCCTGCTGTCTGGGTGTTTTTCCCAGAACTCTCGCAGGGTTTTGCGGGATATGATTCGCATTGTTGGATTATACCATGTGCTCCCAATTTGGGAGCACATCTATTTTTTCAAAAATGAGATGATGTCTTCGACTTTCACGGGTTGATTTTCTTTTCCCGTTCTCTCTTTGATTTCGACCATTTCTTCTTTTAGATTTTTCTCCCCAACTGTAATTCGCATCGGACAACCGATCAAATCTGCGTCGTTGAATTTGACTCCTGCGCGCTCGTCACGGTCGTCGAACAAAACCGAAATACCAGCGGCTTGCAGTTGACCGTAAATTTCCTCGGCTTTGGCGCGGGTGTCAAGTTGCTTGCCTGGGATTTGCATCAGATACACATCAAACGCCGCCGCAGACTTGGAAAAGGTGAGTCCTTTTTCATCATGGTGATTCTCAGCCAGAGCCAGCAGAATGTTCTCGAAATTAAATATTGAGCGTGTAGCCAAATAAAGAGTTGCGAAGGTCGAAAGTAGATTGCCGCAGTTGACGCAAGCGTCACCCGCCTTGGCTTGGATTAAGTCCGCGACGATTGCGGGGGAGTAATCCCGTCCGCAGTTGGTGTTGAGCAGATGATAGCCCGTCTCGTTTGCGCCCGCCGCCAGATTTGGCGATTGCGAGATGAGGTCGTCGACCACGATCACCGCGCGCTTCGTGTTCAATCCCACGGGTGACGCATATCCCGCCGCCGCGCCCGCGTTGGAAATCTCTTCCGCGGTCGCCATGCGGATATCACCAACCGTGTTCTTGAGTTTCGATTCGCTCATCTGCATATCTCCGCGCACGACAACGAAGACAAACTGGTTATCTGATATGCGGGTGTACATCAAAGCTTTGGCAGTTTTCTCTTTGGGGATGTTCAGAAAGTTTGCAAGCGACTCAATTGTGCTGCACTCGGGCGTTAATACTTTTTCAGTGGGAAGTTGTTCTTCCTGCGAGAAAGGCGTTTTCCTAAATTGGGCAAGTTCAATCCGTTCGGTGTAGTTGCAGGAAGCGCAATGTGCAATTTCAGTCGAACCTGTTTCAAGCGCAAAGAATGTTTCGTGTTCGTTTTGAAGAAATGGAAAAGCAAGAAGTGAGAAGAAAGAAGGATTAGTTGATAAATTTTGCAATCGCTCAATGAAGTGTTTTCCGAGCGGCAGGATTTCGTTCTCACGAGTCAAATACCCCGCGCGGACAAGCCAGCCGAAGCCTGCTGTCCGCGCGTTGTTTGGAAATTCACGTTGGGTTTGAATGTGGAGGTTTTGATATTTCATTGGATAGAAATTCCCCTCTCCTTTTTAGGAGAGGGGGCAGGGGGTGAGGTTATGCTTCGCCTTTTTTCTTGCCATTCCGCATCAACTTTTGTGTCGAATCGGTGGCAGGCGTCGCTTCGGGAATCACGATCGGCGTGGCGGCGATGGACTCTGCCTGGGCGGCTTCCGAAGGCGTCGATTCAGGAGCAGGCTCAAGGTCCAGTTCGACCGTTTCTTCCATCCGAATTTGACCGCGCAGGAAGGCGCCTTCTTCGGTCACGAATGCGGTGGTAACCACATCGCCCCAAACACGCCCCGAAGCGCGGATTTCCAGTTTTTGAGTGGTGATGTTGCCGCGCACTGCACCCGCCACGATGACGGTGTTGGCGCGCACGTTTTGGCAGGTGACGCGTCCCGTCTCGCCGACGACCAACATGCCGCGCATGGCAATCTCGCCTTCGAACGCGCCCTCAATGCGGACGCCGCCTGAACCGTTGATACTTCCGTGCCAGACCACGCCTGAGCCAAGCACCGAGGTGATGCGCTCGACGGCTTGTACAGGCTGGGATGCTGCTACTGTGGGGGTTGTGTTACGTTTGAACATATTAAATCAATTTTACCGTAGAAAACAAAAAGGGCGGGCATTGCAAAAGCGCAGCCCGCCCTTCCTACTGATTACTGTTTACTGATTACCGATCTTTACTCGCCCTTCGCGTCTTTCTCACTAATCTGCACCCCAAGCGTATTAAAGCCCGAGTCCACGTACAAAACTTCACCTGTGATGTGGGTGGATAGATCGGAGGCAAGGAATACCGCCGAGTTACCCACATCTTCGATGGTGACATTCTCGCGCATCGGAGCTACATCTGCGAAGTGTTTGTACATATCGCGGAAGCCGCCCACGCCCGCCGCCGCCAACGTGCGGATAGGTCCTGCCGAAATCGCATTGACGCGAATCTTCTGCGGACCGAGATCATACGCCAAGTAGCGGGTGGATGCTTCCAATGCGGCTTTTGCCACGCCCATCACATTGTAGAACGGGACAACCTTCACCGACCCGTAATAGGTCAGGCACATGACCGATGCGCCAGGGTTCATGAGCGGCAGGAAGGCATGGGTCAACGCCACGAGTGAAAATGCGCTGATCTCCAGTGCGTTCTTGAAACCTTCGCGGCTGGTTTCGTGAAAGGGTCGGCTCAATTCATCGCGCCCCGCAAACGCAACCGAGTGAACCAAAACATCAATTTTGCCAAATTGTTTCGCGGCTTTCTCAACTGTCGCGGCGATGGCTTCGTCGCTGGTCACGTCACATTCTTCAACCCATGTGCAGCCCACCTGCTCGGCGAGCGGCTTCACGCGGCGTTCAAGAATTTCACCCGCGTAGCTGATACCAATATTTGCGCCCTCGCGCTTGAATGCCTGCGTGATTCCCCAAGCAATTGACTTGTCATTTGCAAGACCAAAAATAAGTGCGTTTTTTCCATCTAAAAGTCCCATTAAGTTTCTCCTTGTTTTTGTCATTGCGAGGAGGTGTTCGCCCCGACGAAGCAATCTCCTATTTAGGCGGGGATTGCTTCGCCAAAGTGCGGCTCGCAATGACATAATCCTTCACTAAAAATCGCCAGGGCTTGGATAACCACGGCTCTGGTGTTTTGTTTAAACCCACGCGGACGCCAATGGTCACGCTTTTTTCTGGGATGAATTGCCCCGCCTCGATCCATAACCCCGAGCCTGTTTCTGTCAAATTGACATTGTTCTCGCTTTTGGTGATACCCAGCGCCTGAGTCAACTTCCCAGGTCCGAGCGTATCGCGCCCGCCGCGCCGCGCCATCATCACCTCAATGCCTTCAATCGGCTGAATCGCGCGGATCAAAACCGCCGCAGGGAATCCTTCTGCTTCGGTCACCGCGTTCAACATCCAATGATTGCCGTAGGTGAAATAAACGTACGCATGTCCTGGCGCGCCAAACATCGGAGCGGTGCGAATGGTTCTGCCTGCCTTGGCGTGACTGGCGAGATCATCAAAGCCAAAATACGCCTCGGTCTCGGTGATGATGCCGACCAACTTCACACCGTCCAAAATCCGCACCAGCCGCGCACCGAGCAGTTCGCGGGCAACGGTCAACGTGGGGCGGTTGTAGAATTCACTTGGAAGGATCATTGTTGTTGTTTTGTTGGTGGTTTAGAAAGTTGGCAGGTTTAAAAGTTGGAAGGTTAAAACCTGTAAACTTTCAAACCTGCCAACCTGTAATTAATTTACTTAAACCTCGGGTCTCGTTGAAGTGTCAACCGCAACCCTTCTTCGAGTTTGATGGAAGGTGCGAAACGCAGTTTTTCTTTTGCTAGATTCAAATCTGCTTTCATGCGCGAGACTCCGCCTGAGGTTTGGGCGTTGTAGACCACGTTGGCGTTACTGTTGGTTACACCCAGCACCATGCGGACTAAATCCTTGATTGAGCTTTCCACGCCAGAGCCGACATTGATGACTAGATTGTTGATGTTTGGCGCTGTGGATGCGGCGACCATCGCGCTGACCGCATCATCTACATAAATATAATCGCGGGTTTGGCTTCCATCTCCGTGGGCAACCAATGTGCCGCCGCGCTGGGCCTGACGAAGATAATGAGGCACAACGGGTGGGTGAGAAGGCGGCAGGTGTTGACCCGGCCCATACGCGTTGAAAATCCGCAGACTGACGGTTTCAATGCCCCACAGCCCGCCGATGGTGCGGACGTAATATTCTGCGGCGAGTTTTGAAACAGCATACGGTGAGCGCGGATTTGGGTTGGCAGACTCTATCAGCGTGGAATCTCCCAAGTCGCCGTACACAGCCCCAGAGGAGGCGAGAACGACGCGTTTGACTCCCACGTCGCGGATGGCTTCCATCAATGCCACAGTCCCGCCTACGTTCGCCGAGTTATAGTCGCGTGGATATAAAATGGATTCCTGCACCGAGACGCGCGCCGCGAGATGATAAACCACATCTACATCTTGAAGCAAAGTCCACAACTTGGGGCGGTCATTCACATCTCCGCGCGTAAAGTGGACATCGGGCGCGAGCGCTTGAGGGTTGCCGGTGGAGAGGTCGTCGAGTCCGCGCACTTGATGTCCTTCGCGGGCGAGGTAGTTTGCAAGAGAAGAGCCGAGGAATCCCGCGGCTCCGGTGATTAGAAAATTCATATAAAAAAGATTATACCCGTAATATTGGTGCCTGCTTTTGATTGACGCCTTCAAAGTAATGTGTTATTTTAGATGCAGTAGTAAACGGTAGGTTACGTTGGTTTGAAGAACAGCCACAGCTCACGGTTTGACCGTGAGCTGTTTTGTTTTGACCTCCGATGGAACAAACAGATTTACCCAAATTCTTTTTTCAATTGCCAAAGGAGGCAAAAAATGTCTGATCGTATAACTGGTACAGTAAAGTGGTTCAATGGTGACAAGGGCTTCGGCTTCATCGAGCGCGAAGGCGGAGCGGACGTGTTCGTCCATTTCTCTGCCATTCAAGGTGACGGTTTCAAAAATCTGACCGAAGGCCAGAAGGTTGAATTCGTTGTCGAAAAAGGACCCAAGGGTCCTCAGGCAACGAACGTTACCGTTCTTAGCTAAATCATAAAAAGAGCCTGACGCGCAAGCGTCAGGCTCTTTTTGATTCTCGGATAACACGAATATTTTTTAAGACAGGGTTTTTGATTCCTGGCCGCTGATCACTGCCGACTTCCCACTGTTTGCCAATCGATGCATACACTCTCCCCAAATCTCCTGCGGATAGATGATGGCGTTTGTGCCGGGCAGTTGTTCCATGGATAAGCCAGTGTTTAAGTTGATGCCAACTTGTTGATAGGCTTTGTAGATCAATTGACTGCAATAAAAAGAATCCTCGGTTTCGGCATTGAGGAAATTCAGGTTATACGCTTTGCCGATGTGTGCGAGACAATAACTGGCGACTGTCCTGCGCATTTGGGCTTCCTCTTCCTCTGAATATCCCTGACCTTCCAGCGGTGAGGCGATGCCGTAGAACGTGTCGAAGAGCAGACCGCGTTCGCGTGCCATGCGTTCTGTGTCCCATTTTGAGTCGGGTATTTCAAAGGTAATTACGCCGCGTGACCCTGCTTCAATGCAGCGTCCGCCGGGACCGACATACATGACCACATGGTCCACGTCACCCGGCACGAGACGTCCCACCAGCCGCCAGAATTCGCCCGGCAGAATATCGGGTTTGCCATTGCTGGTGCAGATAATATCGCCTGTTTGTATTGCCAAGCCTTCGATTTCAAAAGTATGGATCATGTTCATTGTATTCATTATACGGGGAATTAACGAAAATGTTTCAAACAAACAAAAACCCGCCTCACATGAGACGGGTTTACTTTGTACCTTTTACTTCTTCACCGAACTTATCTGGCTTTTCGCGGTGCGAGCCGATTCCTGCCATAACTCTTTGGCGTGGGCGCGGGGCGCGGTGGGCGGCGAGAGTCTTCTCGCGGGGCGCCTCTACCTCGGGCTTCACCAGCAACTTTCGGAGGGGCGGCTGCGGTGTAGTCGAAGTCTTCCAAAGTCTCACGTTTGAGCGGACTTCCCATGATGCGTTCGAGAATCTTAATCATGTCAGAGTCTTCACCTGTGACCAAAGTAAACGCATCACCTGTGCGTTCGGCGCGGCCGGTGCGCCCAATGCGGTGGATGTACGCATCGGCGGTGTCGGGCATGTCGTAGTTGATAACGTGCGAGATGCTTTCCACATCCAAACCGCGCGCGGCAATATCGGTGGCGACCATGATCTGGTGCGTGCCATCCTTGAAGCCCCTGAGCGCAGACTGGCGTTGACCTTGCGAACGGTCGCCATGCAAACTGGTTACTTTGTGTCCGGCGCGTTCAATTTGCTGCGCCACTTTTTGCGCGCGATATTTGGTGCGCGCAAAGATCAGCACAGAATTGGTGTCGGTTTTTTTGAGCAGCGCCAACAGCAACTGCGACTTCAAATGCGGAGGCACAGGATACAGCGCGTGCGTCACCGTATGCGCGGGGCGGCTGATGCCCATCGCGATCTTCTGCGGATTTTTAAGGCTGCTCCCAGCAAGAAGTTCTACTTCACTTGGGAACGTCGCCGAGAACAACATGGTTTGTCGCTGCACGGGCAAAGCCTTGATGATGCGCTTCACATCGGGCAGAAAGCCCATGTCGAACATGCGGTCGGCTTCATCGAGCACAAGGGTTTCAACTTTTGCAAGGCGCGCATGACCTTGATTGACGAGGTCTAGAAAACGACCCGGGCAGACGATGAGGATTTCAGCGCCGTCGCGCAACGCCTTGACTTGGGGCGCGGGACCCACTCCCCCGTAGATGGTTGCGCTGCGGAGCTTTGTCCCAGCGGAGAGAGCCTTCACGACATCGTGAATTTGCTCAGCCAATTCGCGCGTCGGCGTGACGATCACCACGCGTGTTACATTGCGTGGACCATCGAAGAGAAGTCTGTGTAAAATGGGGAGGACGAATGCGGCGGTCTTGCCTGTGCCAGTTTGTGCGGTACCGATAATATCGCGTCCGCGCAAGGCGGCGGGGATGGCGGCTTCCTGAATAGGCGTGGCGGTTTCATAGCCAGCCTTTTTGATTCCCACCATCAGGCGCGAATCGAGATTAAATTGTTCGAAGTTCAAAATATTCCTTTTTTTCAGAAGTCTATCAATGTTGGGAAAATGAGCGAATGCTCAGATAAAAACAGCGCGGACTGCTGATATAGTGAGTCTGCGGATTTGTAAATCAGTGACTCGGTAAGTTAGTTATAGAAGGATTATAGCACGTAGGTCACGTTTTCAACGTGACATTATCGTTTTTGTATGGTTATGCTCCGAGCGGGGCTTACGCCAGGAACAGCACCGCCACGCCGCAAATGGCGAGCAAAGTGCCTGCTATAGCCTGCCAGCCGACTTTTTCTTTGAACACAAAATAACTGATCGGGAGCAAGATCACGGGCGGGAGCGCCATCAACGTACTGGCAACCCCAACTTCGGCGTGCTGTACCGCCAACAGAGATGCGGTCACGCCAAACACAGGTCCAATCAGGGCGCCGAGTGCGAGAAGCGGCAAAACTTTTGGCTGCTTGCGAACCGCAGAAATTGTCCCGCCTGTTTGTCTTTGGATGACAGCCCAGAGCCAAATAAAAATTGCCGCGGCGAGCATCCGAATGGCATTTGCCTGGAAGGGAGAGAAATCTCCAGACATCCCTTGTTTCGAGAGGACAAGTCCAATCGCTTGCCCCAGCCCTGCCAGCACACCAAAAATTACGCCGCGCCGCGTATGTCCGTGCGGCGTATTGGCGGGTTCTTCATGAGATGTAACCACCCAGCCGATGCCAGCCAGCGCAAGCGCGATACCCGTAATTTGCAGCGGGGTGAGCGTTTCACCGAAGAATGCCCAGGCAATGATCGAGCCGAAGATGGGGGCGAGGCTCAACAACAGACTGCCGAGACGCGGTCCCACCGAAACAAGCGACTGAAAGAGGAAGGCATCACCCAGCGAAAGCCCGATCACACCCGAAAGGCTCAGCCAAATCCAGCGCGAAGAATCTGCTGAAAAAGGCAGCGGCTCACGAAAGAGAACAAGGTTGATGACGACAAGATAGATCAACGCAAATAAGAGCCTCATGCGGTTGGTGACTTGTGAACCCACCATGCGCCCTGTCTTTGTAAAAATGATCGCTGTCATCGCAAAAAAGAACGACGTAGTAAGCCCCGCAATTTCACCGATGAATTTCATTTTTCTCCATTCGTCATTAAGGTGACAGTCACTTTTAAAGTGACTGTCACCTGTATATGCCAATATTACACGCCTGGCTGACTGCCGCTTTCTTTGCCGAGTTCTGCCCGCGTCAACAAAACCACCGCGACCAGAATTAATCCGCCGCCGAGCATGACAATGGGCATGAGTCTTTCGCCAAACAGCCACGCCGCAAGCAACACGGTGACGACTGGTTCCAGGGTCGAGAGCATTGCCGCGTTTGTGGGACCTACCATTTCCAGCCCTGCCAAAAATGTGGCAACGGGAATAATGGTCGAAAAAATAATCATGCCCAGCATGGCAAGCCAGCCTGAATTACTGGCGGGGAGATGTGCGCCGTTGACAAAGGTCAACATGCCATAGACCATGCCAGCCGATGCGAAAATGATCGCCGAAGATTGCACAGCCGAGACATGCTTCATCACATTCGTGCCGACGATGATGTAAACCGAGTAAATCAACGCGGCGGCGATTGCCATTAATGCGCCGATGAGCTGCCCGCCGTTTGGGTCAACGGTCAGCGCGGAGCCGACGAGCGCGAGGATCAACGCAATGACTTTGACCAAGGATATTTTTTCATGCAGAATTATCACCGAGAGGATGAACACGAACATCGGGTAGAGATACAAAAGCAATGCCACCAAGCCCGCAGACGCGTATTTGATGGCGGACATATACATGAAAGATTGCCCAACATATCCCAGCGCACCCATGCCGATGAGTTGCAGGAAAATCTGTCGGCTTGGAAAATGCTCTTTGCGCAGGATCAGGATCAGAGTCATGAAAAGAGCCGAGATTCCAAATCGGATGAAAAGCACGGTGAAGGTGTCCATCCCGTCTTCGTAGGCGTATCTGCCGAAGATGGCGAGAGTCCCAAACGAGGCGGCGGAGATGGCGATGAGCAAAATGCCGATGAGTCGTTTCATTTTATCCAATCAGGTTTTGAAGAAATATGCGGATGTCGCTCGCGGTCTGAATCCACGCGGGTTGCTGGGTGTAGCGCGCGCGCGCGTTGAGTGATAGTTTGGCGAGCAGGCTTCGATCAGATGCAAGCTGCGAGATAAAAGTGGCAAGCGAGGCTGAGTCGTTCGGCTCGATGAGGTAACCAGTTTTTTCGTGTTCGATAATTTCACTCGCCGCGCCCGCCGTCGTGCCGATAGCTGGCAGACCAAATGCCATGCCTTCGAGGTAAACAATTCCAAAGCCTTCATAAGAAGATGGGACGATGAGAATGTGGGCTTGCTTGAGTTTCTCGGCGAGTGGTTCATTGTTGAGTGCGCCGTGAAAATTGACGACAGACGATAGACCGTTGACCGTGACAAACTCTTGCATTTGTTTTGCGTAATTTGGGTCGGTGGTTAGCGAGCCGATGACATCAAGGATGAAGGATAAAGGATGAAGGATGAAGAGAGCGTTGAGTAGTGTTTTCATCCCTTTGCGCTCGATCACATTTCCCAGGAATAAAATGCGCAATGGATTTTGTGATGCGCGGATTTTGATCTCTTCCTCTGACATCGCTTCGCCAAATCTGTCGGTGGGTGGATAGGCGACAACCGATGGTTTTTTATTTCCTATTAAACTATTCACTACGCCTTTTGTTGTCTGCGAGTTGAAAATAAACCCATCCACGCCTTGCAAGTATTTTCTTTCCACCACGCGATAAAGATCGTTCTGCCATTTGGGGCGCAACTCAGAACATCGTAGATGATGGACAAGTGAAACAATGGGGTAGGGATGTTTTCCAAGATTTGCAGCAATCAGCGAAGGGTGATTTAGCTCATCTTGAATCAAAATATCATAGCTCTGGAGTCCGACAGCTTGCTGTCGGGTCTTTGAATTCCAAAGTCTGAACCAAAAATTATCCCCAAGATGCGCCGCGTAATTTCGCCAGGGAAGCGAAATGATTTCAACCGTATCGCCTTGCGCGCGCAAATACTCAACCAGCTTGCGGTCGTACATATATCCGCCGCTGAGGGTGTCGAGCGAGTCGTAAATTAGGAATCCGATTTTCATGTGGAGTGTCTAAAAGTCAAAGGTCGTTTTAGACCTTCGACTTTCGACCTTCGACCGAATACGCCGCCCACGCGTTCTCATGCTCCCACAGCACAACCTTGAGCGCGGAGATATTCTTCGCTTTGATTTTTTCATTTAATGTCGTGGCGAGGATGCGCGAGAAATGTTCAATGGATGGATTCAAGCCCGCAAACTCCGACTTCTCATTGAGCATTTGCTCCTTATAATAATTGACCACATCATCGAGATGCTTTTCCACATCCACGATGTCTACGAGGTAGCCGTGCTGGTCGAGTTCACTGCCTTCGAGTTGCAGTTCAAGGATGTAATGATGTGAGTTGGGAAAGTTCTCGGGTCCCCAATCACCGCCGATCAAAAAATGGCGGGCAATGAAATTGCGGCGAACAGCTAGGGTGTACATAGATTTGCTCCAGTATTGGGATTTGGGAATTAGAGGGTGTAATCAAAAACAACTTGTATCGTCTCCTGCGGATTTTCATCCAGCAGGCGGTAGGCTTTTTCTGCGTCACTCAGGCCAAACCTGTGCGTGATCCATTTCTCTGGCTTGATTCTTTCCAAGGCTTTCCAAGCCACATCAAACCGCCGTGATTTGTCCCACCTGCCTGATAGTTCGGGTGAAATGGTACTCACTTGCGACGAAATTAATTTAATCCGCGAGCGGTGGAACGCGCCGCCGAGGTCAATCTCCGCCCGTTTTTGCCCGTACCACGAGCCGATGACAACCCGTCCGCTGAAGGTGGTCAGCGCAATCGCATCATTTAATGCGGATGGGGAGCCGCTTAGTTCGAAAGTTAAGTCAAAGGGGTCGAAGGTCGAAGGCTTGCCCTGAGTTTTATCGAAGGGTCGAAGGTCTTCTGGCGCAAGACTTTTGACTTTTGACTTTTGACCTGCAATTTCCAATGCCTTTCTTCTCAACTTAAATCGATCCACCGTGACCAGACTCTCCAGCGGAAATTCACTTAGCAAAGAAGCGGTCAGCAGCCCCACCACGCCCTGACCCAAGACCAGAACCCGTTCGCCTAAAATTGGTGCACCATCTTGAACCAAATTCACAGCGGTTTCCATATTGGGGAGAAAGCAGGCGTTTTCGGCGGAAAGCCCTTCGGGCAAAAGGATGAGGGATGAATGATGAAGGATGAATGCTGAAGCGTGCGGATGAAAAGCAAATACCATCCTATTCAACCATTCACTATTCACTTCTTTTCCTATTCCCTTAACCACCCCCATACACGCATATCCGTACGCCAGCGGATAATTCAAGTCACTGCTCATGTCATCATGCACATCAGCCAGATGGGGAAACTGTCCGCGGTAGACCAGCATCTCGGTCCCTGCGCTGATGGCAGAGCAGACCGTCTCCACCAGCACCTCATCGTCTTTCAAAGTGGGTAAATCCGATTCGCGGAGCTCAACTTTTTGGGGCGCAGTGAAAAACAGGGATTGAACTTTTGGCATCATCCGAGTTTAACATAAAAGTAGACAGTCACCTTGCAGGGTGACTGTCTACTTTTGGATTTCTCAAAGTTAAAAACTTTTAACACGAATGGTACGAATTTTCGAATAGCGCGAATAAATTCCCAAAAAATTCGAGGAATTCGCCCATTCGTGAAATTCGCGTTCCCAATATGCTATAAAAATAATTCCTTGTTAACTATCCACTTTTTTTATTCAGATTATCTTAACCCTGGCGGGAGGGTCGGATAATTTGGCATATCCCGCCGAAACTCATAATTTTCCATGATCGCTTCGATCATCAGCTTTTGCTCAGGTGTAACTTCTCTAAATTCAAACCCCACATTGAAAAACTCAGGGCTGATATCCTGTTGATACCAAACCACACGCGCGGGAATGGGAATGCGCGATGTGCTGATGTTTGGCAATTCAGGTAATTCAATGGCAAGCGTAAGCTCCGAATTTTCCGCCATCACTTTATTGCCGATCACCATCGCCCCATTTAAATGCAAGTCACCCAGATACCCAAGTAAATATCCGCCGTACAGGTCAAAAACCTGTGTGTACGCCATCAAATTTTTACGCTGTGCCTTACGTCGTTCCTGCATAAGCGCTCCTTCCTTATAGTTTACATGAACTGATCCTTAAAGAGTATTGCTGTTTTATGGTAAAAATACCCATGCGATGGATCTATATTTCTCCTCATTTGGATGATGCCGTACTCTCCGCGGGCGGCCTGATCTACGACCAAACTTGCGCGGGCTTGGATGTGGAAATCTGGACTTTTATGTGCGGATTTCCCCCCGTGGGTGAACTCTCTCCCTTTGCACAGATGCTGCATTATCAGTGGGGCGTTCAAGAGGGTGGAGCGGCAGAAATGGTCACAGCCCGCCGTGCAGAAGACGCAAAAGCCGCAAGCATTGTCGGTGCAAAAACCGTCTACTTTGACTTTTTAGATTGTATTTACAGGCGCGGCAAAAATGGAGACTGGCTCTACTCCACTATTTTTGTTCCCCCGCATGAAGATGACGAGGCGGATTTGCCCGCGCGAATCGCAGAATCCATTTCCGCCCGCCTCCAGCCTACCGATCAGTTGGTCTGCCAACTGGGAGTTGGTTCACACCTTGACCATGTCCTCGTG
The DNA here is from genome assembly GCA_945877125.1 of Candidatus Brevifilum fermentans. GTDB lineage: Bacteria > Chloroflexota > Anaerolineae > Anaerolineales > Villigracilaceae > Villigracilis. The sequence goes on from CAMCQT010000066.1 coordinate 17,199, forward strand.
CGCCGCGCCGTCGAGTTGCTCCAGCGTCCCGTCCTGTATGATGTAGACATTCCCTACTTGTTTAACTCACCTGACGAGTTGGCGCCTAAAACTGCTGGGATGAAGCCAAAAACTCACAGAATAACCGATTCAGGCTTGGGCGCGTGGCAAGATGCGATTTCTGCCTATCAATCGCAGTTTAGCGGACTATTTTCCAGTCCAGAAGCGATGCAGGCACAAATTCAACAATATTGGTCAGAATACATTGGCATCCGCATGTGGTCTTTTGTATAGATAAATATTGTAATACTTTTGGTACTTGAAACTCGTTTTAAACTATGATATAGTAGTCTCGATTTTCCGGACGATACCACCGGAAACTTTTTAATAACTTGCATCTCTTTACTAGAGATGCAAAATTCTATTTAGCAGGACATTACTATGCCAACCAATTTCCTTACCAAAGAGGGTTTCCAAAAGTTGCAAGAGGAACTGGATCATTTGCGCACCGCCAAAAGATTGGAAGTCGCCGAACGTTTGCACGAGGCTATGGAGGGTGGGGAATTGATCGAAAATGCAGAATATGAAGCCGCCAAGAATGAACAGGCTTTTGTTGAGGGGCGTATTCAGGAATTAGATTTGCTCCTTGCTACTGCACATATTATTGAAGAAAACGGCAAAGCCAAGAAGGGAGATGCCATTCAAGTTGGCTCAAAGGTGACCATTAAAGAAGGTAACTTTGAGGCTGAAACTTTTACCATCGTTGGTGCGGCGGAAGCCAACCCGCGCGAGGGTAAGATTTCAAACGAATCTCCGATCGGTAAGGCTATTTTAGGTCATAAGTTGGGCGATGTCGTGAAGGTGGAAACTCCTGGTGGCACCTACAATGTTAAGATTATGAAAGTCGGATAATCATTACAGGACGCGACTTGCAGCCCCGCGTGCCTAGGCTCGCGGGGCTTTTTTTATCTACTTAAGAGGTAGGTCACGCTTGTAGCGTGATATTTGTTCAATAAAAAACGTCACGTTGCAAACGTGACCTACGAAGTTTTTGATGGAAGGTATAACATGGCAGAATATTCAACCCTTGAAAAAATCCGTTTACAGAAAATCGAAGAACTCCGCGCCGAGGGAATTGACCCGTATCCCACCCGCGCCGAGCGGACTCATACCAGCACGCAGATCATCGCAGAGTTTGAAGCCGCTGAAGTTGCCGCTGGCGATTCGCCGGAATCAAAGCCGGAGGTAAAAGCCACACTCGCGGGACGCATCCGCGCGAGTCGTGCGATGGGCAAGGTTTCATTTGCTCATATTGAAGATGTGGGTGGCAAGATACAGTTGTTCTTCCGTTCCAACGAGTTGGGCAAAGAACGCGTGGATTTTTTCAACAAGATGTTCGACCTCGGCGATTTTATCCAGGCTTCGGGTGTGATGTTCCGCACCAAGACGGGCGAGATCACGCTGCATGTGCATGACTTCAAACTGCTTGCCAAATCTGTGACTCCGCTGCCCGCTGACAAGGATGTGACTCAGGAAGACGGCACGGTCATTCGTTACGCCGGACTCGAATCACCTGAATTGCGCGCGCGCCAACGTTACGCTGATCTGGCGGTCAACCCAGATGTGCGCGAGAATTTCCGCAAGCGCGCCGCATTGATCAGAGCCTTGCGCACCTTCCTCGACGACCATGATTTCCTCGAAGTGGAAACGCCGATCTTGCAGCCGTTGTATGGCGGCGCGGCGGCGCGTCCGTTCACCACGCATCACAACGAACTTGAGCAGGATATGTATTTGCGTATTTCGTTTGAGTTGTATCTCAAGCGTTTGCTGGTTGGAAATTTGGAGCGCGTTTACGAAATCGGACGTGACTTCCGCAACGAAGGCGTTTCCTTCAAACACAATCCTGAATTCACGCAACTTGAATTTTATTGCGCCTACGCCGATTATTTGCAGGTAATGGAGTTGACCGAGCAAATGGTAGCCTTCGCCGCTGAAAAGGTGACCGGTTCCACCAAAGTCAAATTTGGCGAACACGAATTGGAATTCAAGCCGCCGTGGAATCGGGTGGAAATGCGCGTGGGCATTCTCGAAACCAGCGGCATTGATATTGCCGAGCACAAGACCGCCGACGAATTATTCAAAGCCATCGCCGCCCAACACGGCAACAAAACTCCCGACCCGAAATCGACTCGCGGAAAGATGATCGACTTTTTGGTTGGTGAATTCCTTGAGCCAACCTTGATCCAGCCGACCTTCCTCTATAACTATCCGCGCGATATTTCGCCGCTTGCAAAACCCATCCCCGGCGATCCGCTGACCGTGGAGCGTTTTGAAGGGTACGCGGCTGGCTTTGAGTTATGCAACGCCTTCACCGAGTTGAACGATCCGATTGATCAGGAACAGCGTTTCGTGGATATGGCTCGTGATTACACAGACGACGAAGAAGAAAAGAATCCGCTGGATGAAGATTATCTGCGTGCCATGCGCTACGGAATGCCTCCCAACGGAGGCTTCGGTATGGGCGTGGATCGGCTCGCCATGCTGCTCTTGAACAAACATTCCATCCGCGAAGTTTTGTTGTTCCCTGCGTTACGCAAGGAAGAATAATTTATCAAACACGCTGGGCACAAAGTACACAAAGGATTTTTATAAAACCTTCGTGTACTTCGTGTCCTTTGTGTTTAATTGGATACCATGAACAAAAAAACAACTCTCATCCTCGGCGATATTCTCGCCATTGCCATTCTCACCGTCATCGGTTTTGCCACACATGGAGAAATTGGGCTTTCATTTCTCTCGCGCATGGGAACAACGTTTTTTCCTGTGCTAATCAGTTGGTTTCTGGCCGCCACATGGGTTGATCTGTTTGACGAGCGCGTGATTTCCCATCCCCAATTATTTTGGCGTATTCCACTTGCCATGCTTTTCGCCGCGCCGCTGGCCGTGATGTTGCGCGCCGCTTTGTTGCACAGCGCTGCCCAGCCTCTTTTTGCGCTCATCCTTGGCAGTACGAATGCGTTGGGCATGCTGGTCTGGAGAGGCATCTTTTTTCTCGTTGCACGGAAGATGGGCAAATGAAACATAATGAATTATGTCACTGCGAGGCGCTCTTGTTTTTAGCCGAAGCAGTCTCCTCATAATCGGAGGTTGCTTCGTCGGGAAAAGCAAGAGCCCTCCTCGCAACGACATACTGAACCATCCTGCACCACATATAACATAAGCGGGTAAAATAGCCGTATGGACGAAATTGCGCTCGTACAATCTGCACAACACGGGGATCTTGATTCTTTCAATACGCTAATTTTGCATTATCAGGACCGCGTTTTTAATACCGCGCTTCGCATTCTTGGTGATGAAGATATTGCTCAGGATGCGGCGCAGGAAGCATTTATTTCTGCCTTCCGCAGTATTTCTTCCTTTCGCGGCGGCTCGTTCAAAGCATGGCTTTTGCGGACTGTGACCAATGCCTGCTACGATGAACTGCGCCGCCAAAAACGCAGACCCACCACGCCGCTTGAACCCGACACAAAAGACGGCGACGAGATGGATTCTCCGCGCTGGCTGGCTGACCCCAACCTGACTCCTGCCGAACAATCTGAAGCGGATGAACTCGAACACGCCATTCAACATTGCCTCGATACGCTTCCCACAGACTTCCGCACGGTTGTGGTGCTTGCCGATATTCAAGGCATGGATTACAGCGAAGTCGCCATTGCCGCGCATGTTCCGCTGGGTACCATCAAAAGCCGTCTTGCGCGCGCGCGTTTGCGCTTGCGCGAATGTCTGCGCGGCTTTGAGGAACTTTTGCCCTCATCTTTCCGTCTTGAAGAAGAAAGAACCTCATGAAAAATTTCCGCGATATTGAACAACTCTCTTCTTATTTGGATGGACAACTCAGCCCATCTGAATCAACGCGGATGGAATCCCGCATCGCTTCTGACCCCGAGCTGGCATCTGCTTTCAATGACATTCGCGCCGCCCGCGGCATTCTCCGCAGGCTGCCGTCGCGCAAAGCCCCGCGTAACTTCACATTGACCCGTCAGATGGTTGGACTCAAACCGCCCTTGCCGCGTTCGTATTCCTTCTTCCGTTTTTCAACTTCATTTGCGACAATCCTTTTGACCTTGACCTTCGCAGTCAATTTGTTGACTCCGCGATTAAGTTATGTCGGTCCGCTGAATACGGGGTGGTGGGGCGGTGGATACGGCGGCGGTCCAGTTGCACCGCAGGCAGCCGCGCCTGAAATGATGGAAGCTCTTTCGGCAACCGAAGCTCCCATGGCGGCGGCTGCCCCAGCGCTCGAAATGGACGTTGTGCCAACCGAAGCTGCAAGCGCAGATTCTGCCCGCGTAATGGAGACTCCCGTAGTTGAAGCGCCAACTGCCAAAGACTTGGGCAATGCGTCAGAATTACAGGATCAGCCTCAAGTTAAGAAAGAGGCGGTTGTCCCCATCGCATGGCAGATCGGTTTGCTGGCTGTTGGTTTAATCAGCTTGTTAATGATGCTGGCTTTGAATCGATCTGCAAAGCAAAAGTGGAAATAATGGCGAAAGATAGCTTCGTAAAGTTTTGTCCGCGTTGCGCGGCGGCAGTGGTGCGGGTTGATAAGTTTGATATGGTGCGCCCGGTTTGCCCGCAATGCGGGTGGATTTATTTTCAAGACCCAAAAGTTGCGGCGGCTGTTCTTGTGGAAAAGGATGGTCGCGTTTTGCTGGTGCGCCGTGTGAATGAACCCTTCCGCGGTATGTGGACTTTGCCCGCTGGTTTTGTGAACGGCGGAGAAGACCCGTCTGAGGCGGCGGCGCGTGAATGTTTGGAAGAGACGGGCTTGTGCGTGCATGTGACGCGTGTGCTGGATGTTATCTCAGGCAAGGAACATGAGCGCGGCGCAGATTTCGTCATCGTTTATCATGCTGAGGTGGTCAGCGGCGACCTGCTTGCCGCCGATGATGCCGATGCGGCTGACTGGTTCGTGCGCGACGATCTGCCTCCGCTGGCTTTCAAGGCGACGTTGCAGGTGTTGAAAAAATGATCGTAGGCTTCGGAAATCTTTTGGATTTCCGAAGCCTTTATAATAATTGCAGTTTTTTGTCAATATGACCCATGTATCTTTTTATTTATTTATTTTTGGTGTATCCTTATCTTAAAATTCATATTTGATAAAGAGGAGAGAAAATTATGAAGTCACAGTACCGTATGCTATTTGCTTTTGTTGTTTTGTTACTTGCCGTAGGGTTGGCGTGTAATGGCGGAGCTGCTCCTGCCGTTACTGCTCCGCCCACCGGCAACGAAGCGTCTCCTGCTGGTGAAGTTACTGAACAGCCTCAAACAGAGGAACCAGCGGTCGTCGTCACCGAGCCGCCCGTCGAGCAGTCATCTGCCCCAGATTTCTTTACCGAAGAATTTGATGGAAGCATTGATAACTGGTCGCAAGAGTTAGCATTGAACGCCAGCGATGGCGATACCAGCCAGGCGAATATTAGCGTTGAAGATGGACGCTTGATTTTTGATTTTGGGAAATGGCTGATTGGGTATGTTTTTTATGACCCATATGATTACACAGATGTACGGGTGGACATCAGCGTTGAGAATCGCGGCACAAATGTTAATAATATTCTGCTTATTTGCCGCGCTTCTGACGAAGGCCATTATTTGGTGAATGTTGCGAATAGCGGGTTGTATTCGATGTATGCCTATAACGGAGCCACTGGCTCTTATACTAGAATCGCCGATGGTGGCTCAACCAAGATTAAGTCTGGCAAGGAATTTAATGATTACGCTCTGGTTTGTAAAGACAAAAAATTAACGCTTTATATCAACGGAAATGAAACACGCTCGTACACCGATAATCAATTTGTTTTCCGTAAGGGGCAGATTGGCGTTGGCGTTGCGTCTGAAGACCAGCTTCCTGTCAAAGTGGAAATTGACCGCATCAAGATCAGCGAGCCGTAAAGAGTGCAATAATAAAAAAGAGACTGGAGAAATCCAGTCTCTTTTTTGTTGGTTTGTGTAAGTTCCGCGTGGATTCTAAGTTGGGAGCAGGAAAAACTTGAAGCCAGAAAAATGCTCGAAAATCGCGCAGAATTCCACACGTCAATGCACGCTTTGTTAGGCGCATTTTTTGAACACAAGACTCGTTGACTGTAAAAGAAACTGCCCGCAGACTTGACTGAGTTTTACACACAACTTTGATTTTGACCAGAACCTAAAGATACTGACAAACCAAAACTCTGGCAATACAAAACGAAACCGCAAGCAAACCAGAATAAAGTTTTTCAGAAGATTGACATAAATCAAGAAGCGAAAACTCTAACGAAACTGAGAAGTTTTTTCACAAACCCAAGTCGTCAGAAGCTTGGCTAAAAGAAGCCGAGCCAAATTATTGAGATGATACAAACAATTTGCTAATTGATAATAAAATCAGCCATAGTTAATAGAAGACCGACACTACCAATAACCATCAGGAATACATTGACCTTGCCTTTGGCGGTCTTAAGTTTGAATGTCAAACCTTCAGCGGAGAAAGACCCGCCCACGAGACCAAAAACACTCAATATAACGAGAGCCAATCCAATATTGTTATTTAACCATTCAAACATATAAACTCCTTTTTACAAATAAAATGATTTGAAAGAATTACAGAAACAAGGCGACAACATTTTGAGCGATGCGGCTGACTATGTGTTTACCCGCCATTATACCTTCCAAGAAACTACAGATTTTCCCGCTGCCCAACCGCTAAATTTAATATATGCATTTCTCTTCCATGCTACAATAATTTTATGATAGATATTCGTCCTTCCCCGATTTCAGGCACGTGGTACGACGGCAACTCTAAAACCCTTGCCGCCAGTGTGGATGCCTATCTCAACGCCGCTCAACCCCCCGAAATTAACGGAAACATTATCGCAGTCATCGCGCCGCACGCGGGACATGTCTACTCGGGCGCAGTGGCCGCTCATGCCTTTGCCGCCATCCGCAACCTGACCCCTGATCTGGTTGTCGTTCTATCGCCGTTTCATAACCTCGCGCCTTATTCGCTCATCACAACCAAACATCAAGCCTACTCCACACCCTTGGGGAATATCGCAGTGGATCGCGCCGCACTTTTAGACTTGCAACTCAATCTCGATTTTCCCATCACCGCCATTGCCAACGACAAAGAACACTCGCTTGAAATAGAACTTCCATTTTTACAGCGCGCCCTCAAAAACGAATTCAAACTTCTGCCGATCATGGTCCGCGCACAGGAACCAGAAATTGCTAAAAAACTGGGGCGCGCCCTTGCCCAAACGATTGGGAAGAAAAATGCGCTCATCGTCGCTTCCACTGACCTTTCGCATTTT
>CAMCQT010000067.1 GCA_945877125.1 Candidatus Brevifilum fermentans
AGTCTCAAAGCAAGTCATGGACATGCTTCATCTTTTGACAGGTCTGGTCGAGCAGATTTCGATAGACGAAGCCTTTCTCGACATCTCAGACATGAGCGACCCTCCGGCACGCATCGCGCTTAATCTGCAAGCTGAGATAAAAAACAAATTGCATTTACCCAGCTCCATCGGAATCGCATCCAATAAACTCGTGGCAAAAATTGCAACCGAAGTTGGCAAGAAGTCGAGCAAAAATAAAAACGAACCGCCATTTGGATTAACCATCGTCCCGGCTGGAGAAGAAGCCAAATTCCTAAATCCCCTGCCTGCCGATATGCTCTGGGGCGTGGGTCCAAAAACATCTGCAAGATTAACTGAACTCGGCATCCACACCATCGGCGATATCGCACGCTGGCCTGAAAATGAAATGACCCATCTCTTCGGCGAAAACGGACGCGATCTCTGGCGACACGCACAAGGCATCGACAATCGCCCCATCGTCACTGAATACGAGACCAAATCCATCAGCCAGGAAATCACATTTAATGTGGATGTTCGCGATGACAAGACTCTTGAAAAAACATTGCGCGAACAAGCCAGAGAAGTGGCGCGTCAACTACGAAAGAGCGACCTTGCGGGGAAAACTGTCAAACTCAAAATTCGCTGGTCTGATTTCACCACGTTGACTCGTCAAATCACATTGCCCACATCCACAGACAACGAGGACGAGATTTTTCACGCCGCTGTCAAACTGATGAAAATCGTCCGCAAGCCGAACCAAGCCGTGCGGTTGATCGGAGTCGGAGTCAGCGGGCTGGGCGTTCCGGTACGCCAACTCAGCTTGTGGGACGGGGGCAGCGAGAAATCCCGCAAGTTGCAGGAAGTCATAGATCAACTACAAGATAAATATGGAAGAGATGTCATCCACAAAGGCTGACAAATGCGACGCACTATAAAAGGAGAATATCATGCCAAAACCAACCACCAAGAGTCAAATCATCGAAGCCGCGCAAACCGAACGCGCCGCGCTGGAAAAATTATTAACCACCTTGACACCCGATCAAATGACACAACCAAATGTCATTGGCGAGTGGGCGATCAAAGACGTACTGGCTCATCTCATTGAATGGGAGCAGATGGTCATGAAGTGGTATCAAACGGGATTAAAAGGAAAAGTCCCTGCGGTGCCTTCGGAAGAATATAACTGGGGTCAACTGCCGCAGTTGAATCACGCCATCTATCTCAAGCATCGTGATAAAAGTCTTGCTGACGTTCAGAAAAATTTCAATGCTTCATACAAGAAAACCTTGAAGACCATTGAAGAGATTCCTGAAAAGGAACTATTCACACGCGGATATTATCCCTGGACAAATAACAACGCACTCGCTGCGTATTTCATCTCAAGTACCAGCAGTCACTACCGCTGGGCAAGGACAGAGATACGGAAAGCGGTTAAGAAATGGGATAGTAAAAAGTGAGAAGTGAGAAAAAATATTAAAACAATTTAGGATACACCATGAAAACACTCGACCTCAAAAAACAATTCAAACATCTCTACCAACCCTCAGCGAAAAAGATCGAAACCGTGCAAGTGCCAAACCTGCAATTTGCCATGATCGACGGTGCAATTGAAAAAGGCTCTGAACCTGGCAAATCGCCCCAATTTGCAGACGCCACGCAAACCCTGTACGGGCTTTCGTACACGTTGAAGTTCATGCTGAAGAAGCGCAAAACAAACGCGATTGATTATCCCGTGATGGCGCTCGAAGGCTTGTGGTGGGTGGAAGATGGCTTCTTTGACATCACCGTAAAGGATAATTGGTTTTACACATTGATGATTATGCAGCCTGAAATTATCACGCAGGAAATATTTGAAGAAGCCCGTGAGCAAGTCCGCAAGAAAAAAGGGGATAGCGAAATGCTATCCAAGTTGAGTCTCAAATATTTTGAAGAAGGTTTATGCGTGCAAGTGATGCACATCGGACCTTATGCCACAGAACCCGCTACCATTGACCGCATGAAAGAATTTATGCAAGAAAATGGTTTGCAGGATAATGTGGGACCCAATGGCAAGCATCACGAAATCTACATCAGCGATCCGCGCAAAGCCGCGCCTGAGAAGATGAAAACGGTGTTGAGGCATCCCGTGGTGAAGAAGTAAAAAGTAAAAAGAGGAAATCCATGAACTGTTTCTACCATCCCGATAGACCCGCCATTGGACTTTGCAAATACTGTCAGCGCGGACTGTGCTCCGACTGCGCCGCCATCGTTGACGATGTGCTCGCCTGTCAACACCGCCACGAAGATGAAGTCCACAAGCTGGAACAACTGGCGGCGCGCAACTTGTTCCAATCCAAACGAGTTGGTTCATCTTACATGCGTAACGCCATTTTTTATGGTCTGGTCGGCGTGCTGTTCGCGGGCTTTGGCATCATGCAATATCGCTTTCTGGGGTTGCAGGCCGTGTTCTTTATCATGATCGGGTTGTTCCTATTGTATGCGGCGAGTGCAAATTATTTTGAGGGAAGAAAACACAAATGAAATCTAAAAAAATATTGTTCATTTTTATCGCAGCATTGCTTATTCTCGCGGCTGTTTTTGGATATTTTTATTTCGGGCAGCAGAGTGCCAAGTCAGCGGCAGAAACTGCCACAGGCGGCGAACAGCCCGTTGAGTTGATTCAGCTTGCAGGCGCAGTTGCAGACGCTTCGGCAGAAGTCTCAGGCTTGGCATGGCACGGCGATTTGCTAATCCTCCTGCCGCAATATCCCGAACGGTTTGGCGAAGGTGACGGCGCATTGTTCGCGCTACCCAAAGCAGACATCTTGAATTATCTCGACGGCAAATCCACCGCCCCGCTCACGCCCACGATCATCAAACTAAACGCGGCAGGATTAAAAGAAAGCATCCCCAACTTTCAAGGCTACGAAGCCATCGGCTTTCATGGTGACCAGATTTTCATGACCATCGAAGCCGGCGAAGGCGCGGACATGCACGGCTACCTCGTCAGCGGGACGATTGCCGAAAACGAGATTCAACTCGACACATCGAAAGTTGTTGAAATTCCGCTGCCCATTGCATCCGAGAATCACACCGACGAGGCGTTGATCGTGACCGATGACAAGGTGCTGACCTTCTACGAACTCAACGGCGCAGATTTGAATCCACAGCCCGCCGCACAAGCCTTTAACTTTGAGTTGGTTCCCGAAGCAAGCATTTCCCTCCCTCAGCTTGAGTACCGCCTCACCGATGCCGCCATCACACCCGACGGAAAAATTTGGGTCACCAACTATTTCTTCCCCGGCGATAAAGACATGCTGCCGAAAGTTGATCCGCTGGCGCAGACTTTTGGTGAAGGTTCAACACATTCACAATACGACCACGTGGAACGGCTGGTGGAGTTGAGTTACAGCGACTCAGGCATCACGCTGACAGATACCGCTCCGATTCAAATGATGCTTGAAGAAGACGCCCGCAACTGGGAAGGCTTGGTCATGCTCGACCAGCGCGGATTTTTGGTCGCGACCGATAAATACCCCGGCACGTTGTTGGGATTTATTGCAATGCCGTAGCCTATTGAAGGTAACTTGGAAAGTTGTAAGTTAGCATCTGTTTCTTAAATGGTTTTTAACCACAGATGAAAATTGATAAACACAGATTTTTGATGAAGCCAGCTTAAAAAAGCGTTTCAATCCTTTTTTATCTTTGTTCATCTCCGTTTATCATGGTGAAAATACTCTTTTAGGAAAACCTGCCCGCAAGATTATTTTGGCACATTGGGAGCATGTTATGAAAACAAAATTTTTCTTTTTGTTCGTGACGCTTCTTTCTCTCATAATAATGGCATCTTGCAACCTGCCAGACTTGAATGCAACGCCCACGCCAACATCCTCACCGACAATGACGCCGAGCATAAAAAACACAGCGATAATAGAAACGACGATCAGTGAAACGCCCTCCCCCATTGTCATCATCACAAACACCTTTGTTGTTGGCGACTTGGGATGGGGGGTAATTCACGGCAAGGTCACAGATGCCAGGACAGGCGCACCCATCGTCGGAGCCAAGGTTACCTGCTGGCATTCATCCTACACATCCAGCGCACTTTGTAATAGCAGCGTCGTCACAGCGGAAGACGGCACCTATGCCTTCCCTGAAAATTTCTTCCACGACACTGACCGCATACAGTTGGAGGTGGAAGTTCAAGGCTATACGAAGCAAACGATCAATGTCAACTTCTTCACCAGTCCCTGGCTCAACGCGGATTTTGCGCTCGTCCCCGCCATCAGCACCGAACCGCCCCAGGTGATGTGTACCAAACCATCCTGCGGACCGTACGACTCGCTCATCTGTCCGCAAGAGGATTGCGTTAACGGCTGTGGTTATGTCTGCATCACGCCAGTTGCCATCTGCACGCCGCCTTTGTGTGCCATTGGCGTGAGTGAAGTATATTATTGCCCGGGGGTTTGTCCAGCCGGCTGCGGAACAATCTGTGCCACGTTTACGCCTGCGCCATGAAACGCCCGCGCCGGACGTCAAAATTGTTTCAAGAAATATTGAATAGGAGCGGTCTATGAAAGTTATTTTGCGATCTCTGCTAGGGTCATTTATTGTCTACGGCTTCTTCCTCATTTTCAGTGGAATGACTGTGGTCAAGGCATCTCAACTTTCTGCAGTCCAGTTTCTGGGTCAATTCTGGCATGATTATGGTCTTCTATTCATTACCCTTCTCATCCTATATATGCTTGCCTTTATCATCGTGCAAGGCAGGATCAATTGGATAAATCAACATCCTCCATCATCACTCAATAAACAAGCAGCCAAACGAAGACAGCAAACAGCCGATATCTGGCTGCGTTGGGTTGCAGGACCCGCCTTTTTGTTCAGCATTGTGAGCTTAACCGGACTGTCATTCTATTTTGCCAGCCACTCCGTAAGATATATCTTCGCCGTTCCATTAACTTTGTTTTTGTTATATGTACTGCTTGTTGCCAGCGGACTAAACTCTCTCGTCCAAAATTACCAGCATTTTCTAAGGAAACGTCTTGCCAAAACCGTGGATGAGGTACTCGCCGAAAATAAAGCACCAGTGCTCTACTTGCGTTCATTTCTGGATGATAAAGTTGCCGCAAAAAGAGGGGCTGCCCTGCTGACAGAGGAAGAAGAGTTGAATAAAGCCTTCGAGCACATTGGTTCAATGATTGCAATTGGCAGACCCGGCGAGGTCCTGCCCGAAGTTGGAGCGGCGCGCGCCTATTTTACCGATGATCAATGGCAGGCGGCGGTACATCACTACATGGATATTTCGCGCTTGATCGTTTTGCGAGCGGGCTTCTCACAAGGTTTGCTTTGGGAAATTCAAAACTCCATCCATCGGCTTGATGCTTCCAAGCTCATCCTGCTAATCCCCTTTGAAAAGGATGCCTACGATCAATTCCGAGCGCGTGTTCAAATTCTGTTTCCCAAGCCTTTGCCAGATCACCCCGGACACGATGCCCATCGCATGACCACGCACTCCAGCGGACAGACAGAGAAAGTAATTTACGGTTCCCTGCTGGGACTCATCCACTTTGACGACGACTGGACAGCTCACTTCGAAAAAATATGCGCGGACAACCTGCCCATTTCAGGTGAATTGCTCATCAGCAAAATGCGCGATAAAAGTGCGCTTGCCGATAATATCTATCTGATGGTGCATTATGCACTACGTCCCGTTTATGCCCGCATTGGACTTGACTGGGATGATCTGGGCATTCCCTGGAAATATAATTGACCACAAATAACTAACTGACCTTACGCACTTTTGCCAAAAGTTATGTCGTTGCGAGCCGCGTACTTGTTTTTTGCGGCGAAGCAATCTCGGAGGCGGCAAGGAGACTGCTTCGGACAAAGAACAAGAGCGTCCTCGCAACGACATCACTATTTTGATAAGGTGGGCTTGAGCTACCTTCGTATGAATAACCGTGGGGTTTTATCCCATGACGGGTTTGCAGTGTAAAATCAATCCATTGAAACAGAAACACCCAAAATCAACCTGACACCCACACACATGACCCCAACCTTCTCCCCTCGTCCTTCCCAACAAAACATTCTGCGCTACAACGGCGGGCGGCTTGGTATTGCCGCTGTGCCCGGAGCAGGCAAGACGCACATTCTCTCTGCCCTCGCGGCGCAGATCATTCACAGCGGAGCGCTTCAGGACGATCAAGAAGTGCTGATCGTGACGCTGGTCAATTCGGCGGTGGATAATTTTGAAAGCCGAATTAAAGGGTTTTTTGCGGAGCGTCCCGTGCAGGCGCTTTATAAATATCGCGTGCGTACCTTGCATGGGCTGGCGCATGACATCGTGCGCGAAAAGCCGGCGAGCGTGGGACTTGAAACTCAGTTCAGCATCATCGACGAACGCGAAGCGGAATTTATCCGCCGCGAGTCGGTTAATGCCTGGCTGGCGGCGCATCCCGATTTTCTGGAAGACTACCTCGACCCCGCGCTGGATAATTCCAAACGGGATTGGATTAAACGTCAGCAGTTGCCCAATTTAGTGGACTCGCTGGCTTCGGCATTTATCCGCTCCTCGAAAGATCGCCTGCTGACTCCCGACAGCCTGCGACTCAAACTAGATGCATCTTTCGCCCCGCTGCCTCTCGCTGAACTCGGCTGGAGCATTTATGCAGACTATCAACGCGCGCTCGCCTATCGCGGCGCGGTGGACTTTGACGACTTAATCCGTCTGGCATTAACCCTGCTTCAAAACGACGAAGAATATCTGGAGCGGTTACGTTTTCGTTATCCGTTCATTTTGGAAGATGAAGCGCAGGATTCAAGTAAGACGCAGCAAAAGATACTTTCACTATTATCTGGCGGCGTGGTCTCGATACGCCCCGACGAACACGGGGCTACTCGACCACCAGATGATTCCAGCGGGATGGATGGCGGCAATTGGGTTCGTGTTGGCGACCCAAATCAAGCTATCTTTGAAACGTTCACAACAGCCGACCCTGATCTGTTGCGAAGGTTCATCATCGAAAATCCAAGTCAAGACATGCCAGAGTCGGGGCGTTCGCAGCCAGCCATTATTGACCTTGCAAATCATCTCATTGATTGGACGATGAATGCCCATCCAGATATCAATGTGCGCGGTGCGCTGGGAACGCCATACATTGTGCCCGTTCCAGAAGGCGACCCGCAGCCCAATCCGCCTGAGAATTTTGAGGCGATCAAATTTATCAGCAAGAAATACACGCCCGAAGAAGAGTTGGAAGCGGTTGCAAAGTCGGTGAAAGGTTACGTGGATTCGCTGGCCGATATCCCCGACGAACAGAAGCCGACCATCGCGGTACTTGTCCCGCGCAATCAACGCGGCGTGGAAGTGGTTGGGGCGCTTCGCAAGCGCGGCGTGGAAGCCATCGAGTTGATCTCGTCCACCCAGAGTACGCGCGCGGCGGCAGGCTCGTTGAATTATTTATTGTCGTATCTGGCAGACCCGCAATCGGCGCGGAAGTTGTCGAAGGCGTATGAAGTCTTTCGGCGGGATTGGCGCGTCAACTTGTCATTGCGAGAAGCGGATGCGACGACACTTGCGCCGCACGCCAGTGCAGGTGAGCAATCTCCAACAGATGAAGAGAATCTCAACGATGAGGAGAATGCTTCGCAAAGTACGCTCCTCGCAACGACATCAAATCTTCTGCGGAAGTTGGTTCATGTGGAAAATTTTATCGCGCCCACCCTCACCCCGTCCTTCGGACACCCCTCTCCCACAGGGAGAGGGGAACCGTCAGATTGGCTGTCAACTATCGGGGAGAGCGAAGCGGTGCACGTCATCGAAGAATTAAAAGAGTTTCGAGTTAATGTCCAGAGGTGGTTGAATGCGGTCACACTTCCGATCGATCAGTTGGTGCTGACGCTGGCGCAGGATGTATTCAGCGCGGCGGCTGACCTGGCGTTGGCGCATAAATTGGCGCTGGTACTCAGGCAAGTGGCGAACGACCATGCCGATTGGCGACTGCCTGAGTTGACTTCTGAACTGGCGGTGATCGCGAAGAACGAGCGCAAGTTTATCGGTTTCTCGTCGGATGATTCGGGCTTTGACCCGGAGCGGCATCGCGGCAAAGTGGTGGTGACGACGATGCACAAGGCGAAGGGGCTGGAGTGGGACCGCGTGTATATGATGTCGGTCAATAATTATGACTTCCCGTCGAACATGCCGGGCGATATTTTTATTTCGGAGAAGTGGTTCGTGCGCGGAAAACTAAATTTGGAAGCCGAAGCCATAGCGCAGTTGACCGCGCTGGAATCAACCAGTGAATATGACGGCTACGAGGAAGGCCCAGCGACGATGCAATCGCGGCTGGGATACGTGAAGGAACGCTTGCGCCTGCTGTACGTAGGCATCACGCGCGCGAAGAAAGATTTGATCGTGACCTGGAATTCAGGTCGTCAGGGTGATGCGACGCCGAGTCTGGCGTTGAGTGAGTTGATGGGGTGGTGGGAGGGGAAAGGATGAAGGCGGAAAGATGAAGGATACACCGGCTCATTGGATATAGTGGACGCTAGGAATTCTGCGGCACGCTGCGCGTTAAACATTTCGCGCAGCGTGGCTTCAGGCTTTTCCTGCTCCCAAACAGAAGTCCACGCCTGCCCCAGCGCCAAGTCCACTCAAACCGTTGGGTGACCCTTGAGTCAGTCGCATGGTTTGTTGAAACAATTTCTAAAAGGAGATCCAGTATGGCTCAATTGATTTACTCGGCAATCTCATCCCTCGATGGCTATATCGAAGACACAGATGGCAAGTTTGACTGGGCAATGCCAGATGAGGAGGTGCACAGCTTCATCAACAACCTTGAACGTGGGGCGGGCACGCATCTCTACGGACGTCGGATGTATGAGACCCTAATGGTCTGGGAGACCGACCCCAACTTAGCCGCTGATGAGTCTCCACTCTTGCGCGACTTCGCAGAGATATGGCAGGCAGCCAACAAGATCGTGTACTCCAAGACATTGGAGGCTGTCTCCACTCGCAAGACGCAGATTGAGCGAAACTTTGACCCAGAAGCAATCAGACAACTGAAAGAGGCTAGTACACATGACATCCTCATCGGGGGGGCTGAACTCGCCGCCGACGCCTTTCGAGCAGGGTTGATCGACGAGTACCATCTGTTCGTCACACCTATCATTGTAGGAAGTGGAAAATCATCCCTCCCTGACAATGTTCGATTGGAACTGGAGCTTTTGGAGGAACGCCGCTTTGGCAACGGCATGGTTTTCCTCCGTTACCGAGTAAGGCAAGGAAACGCCACCTAGCAAAGCGCGGACTGCCCGCCACAGCGCCACGGCCCGCGGGGCAAGTCTGCGATCTCACTTGGGGACGATGTCGCAAACGGTTGGCTTGTCCCGTGCATCACATGCCCCAAAAGTGAAAAGTGGATTGGACGGACTTGATTCTTGCTATGCTATACTTTAAGAAAAGCAAAGGAGCAGTATATGCCAGTTATCGCCCGATTTTACGGCATCATAATCAAGATGTATTTCAGCCAAAGTGAACATGGTGTTCCCCATTTTCATGCTATTTATGGTGAATTCAATGGAGTTTTTGCGATTGAAACGCTTGAAATGATTGAAGGGGATTTACCGTCGCGGTCGCAGAAATTGGTTAAAGAATGGGGAGCGCAATATAAGAACGAATTATTGAGCATGTGGCAGAATAATGAATTCAAGCAACTGCCAGGATTGGAGTAGAAATATGAACGCCCCCAAAATATTATCGCTGCAAGTATTAGAGAATAAAAAATTATTGGTCAAATTCGTAAATGGTGTTGAAAAAATCTATGACTGCACTCAATTGCTTAATCTCGAAATGTTTCAAGTCTTAAAAAATGACGCGCTTTTTAAGTTTGTAAAAGTTGATTCAGGCGGTTTTGGTATTTCATGGAATGACGAAGCTGACCTAAGTGAATACGAACTCTGGACAAATGGTGTTGAAGTTATCCTGGCATAGGTGACTTGCAGCCTAAAAACAAGCCAACAAAGCGTGACACACGGGGCACTGGGGACTGCCGCTTCGCAGTGTGGCTTCGCTAAAAAATGGGTAAAAGTACGACAATCTCACAATAAAGGAAAACGTCAATGAGAAAATTAAAACTCCAAGTACAAATGACTGTGGATGGTTTTATTGCAGGGATTAATGGAGAAATGGGTTGGACTGCGCGAGATTGGGACGATGAACTCAAAAAATATGTGGGAGAAATAACAGAACCTGTTGACTGCATCATTCTTGGACGAAAACTTGCGCAAGGATTTATCCCACATTGGGCTTCTCATCCAGAAGAAGAAGGCGCTGATAAATTCAATACTACAAAAAAAGTTGTTTTTACCAAAACGCTCGAAAAATCAGAATGGGACAATACCGTTTTAGCGAAAGGTGACTTGGTTGAAGAAATTGCCAAACTAAAAAAGCAAGACGGCAAGGACATCATTGCTTATGGTGGCGCAACATTTGTATCGGCTCTACTTAAACATGGCTTGATTGACGAATTTCATTTATTCATTAATCCAACTGCCATTGGCAATGGAATGTCAATTTTCAAAGAACTTGAGGGCAAACAAAATTTGGTACTCGTAAAATCTACATCATTTCACTGCGGGATTGTTGTTCTCAATTACGAGCCGCAACGCAAATAACGTCAATAATGGATAAGGAATCCATTTCAAATTGTTAAATAGTCTCTGAGTCCAAATCAAATACGAGGTTTAATTCTCACAATGCAAAACATACTCTTGATTGTCGGATCTCCAGCCTCAGGAAAGAGCACCATCTCGAAGGCTATTGCAGAGCGAAGCGCAAAAGGTGTACACATTCCAGTCGATGAGCTTCGGACAATGGTACAAGGCGGCGTCCTCCATCCAGGACCGGCTTGGACGCCAGAATTGATTCATCAACTTAAACTTGCGCGGCAAACCGCAGCAAATATGGCTTTGCGCTATCAAGAAGCCGACTTTTTAGTCGCAATCGATGATTTCTGGGATTCGTTTTCGCAATTGCAGGAGTACGCTACACTCCTCGATCAGCCAAATGTAATTCCAATTATTCTCAAGCCAGAGTTATCCGTTGTCCTAGCCCGCAACCATGCCCGTAAACATCCATCAGAGTTTCGAGAGCATATGGACGACGGCATTAGAATGATTTATGCAGATCTGGACAAGCAAGAGTCCGCGCTGAATGCGCAGGGTTGGCTTATATTGGATACATCGAATGACACAATAGAATCATCGGTTGCTCGAATTTTCGCACTACTTGAAACTTTTGCTGATTGAACACCAGCGCTTCATGCGTACAAATAAAATAGAAAATGGCGTGAACCTTCTGTAAAGATATTTTTTTATGAAATAACGAAGCCCAACAAAGCGGATGCTGGGGAATGCCGCTTTGAGTTTTTTCTACTCCCGTTTCTGGCGGGATTCATCCACAGATTATGCAGATTTCACCGATTTTTCAAAATCAAATCTGCGTAATTTGTGAAATCTGTGGATAGGTTTTTGCTCTTTTCCGTTAAAAACAGGAGAGGCGCAATATCTTGGAGAAATAAAATGCCCGAAAGCATCATGGCTGAGATTTCAGAGCAATACCGCAACACCCACGAAAACCTGCTTAATCTCATTGTCAACCTGACCGATGAACAGATTGGTTGGACACCCAATGAAACGACCCCATCCATAGGTTTCCATGTCTGGCATCTGGCACGCTGGGCAGATTACCTCCAAGAGATGATTAACGGGCGCGGGAGTCAACTGTGGGAAAAGGAAGATTTAGCAGCTCATTGGGATATTGAAACCGCCAGTTTAGGCTACGCCCAAACCGGCATGAGCATGGATGATAAGACCGCCGTGACGCTCCGAATACCTGGAAAGGAACTACTCCTTGATTATGCGCGCCGCGCATTTGCCGCCGCCCAGCGCGCTGTTGAAGGAATCAGCGACAAGGAGTTCTACAAAATTTATGAGGGCTTTCATGGCGAAAACTGGCACGACGGACATATCGGTCCCATCATTTCAACATGGATGACCCATGATAATCGGCATCTTGGAATGATCGAATGTCTTGTCGGAGTTCAAGGCATTCATGGCAGCGCAGACAGTTAAAACGCGAAGCAGACAATCATGAGTACAACCCTCTTAAGCATATTGTTGGGAATAGGCGGCATGTTCGGGTGGGGAATATATGACTTTCTAGGCGGCGTTTTCGCCAAACAGATCGGGTCTTTCAAGTCTTTGTTTTGGTCGCAATTGGCTGGTTTTGTTTCCATCTTTCTACTTGCCATTGTTTTCAGGTCAAGCGTCAACGTCCCTGTCTTGGTAATTATTCTGTCAATAATTGCGGCCATACTTTATTCTGCGGGGTATTTGTTTTTCTTCAAAGGCTTTGAGATAGGCAATGTGTCGATCATTGCGGCAACCATGAATCTGTGGACTGTGTTTACCATGTTGTTTGCTTTTATATTTATGGGACAACGGCTTTCCGCCATGCAAACTTTAGGTGTCCTGATGATTATCTTCGGCGCTACTTTGGCATCCTTAAATTGGAGCGAAATTAGAAATCAAAGATTCCAACTTTCAGCGGGCGTCAAAGAAGCAGTCTTTGGGGCTTTTTTCTTTGGTATCTTTTGGAATGTTAGCGAGATTATTTCTGAAAAAGTCGGGTGGTTATCAACGACTCTGCTTGTAAAATTCGGGATTATTTTATTCCTGCTAATCTTCTCGCTTCCTGCAAAACAAGGAATTGGCTTGACTAAAATCTCCACAAAAACAAAAACCATAATTTTATTAATGGGTGTCATTGAGGCTGGCGCAGTAGCGCTGGTGAATTATGGTTTGACAATCGGAGACGCCATATTGATTACACCTATCGCCTCTGCCTTATCAATAGTGACCATAACGCTGGCTATTATTTTCCTGAAAGACAAAGTCACCAAAATTCAAGGACTCGGAATCGTCACAGCAATTATCGGTATAATCGTAACTGCGTTCTAAATTTCCACCCAATTTTCCTGGTCGTTTTTTTACAGCATCAAAACATCACGAAGAAAAGTAGTATAGCAAGTGAAAACGCGCCCAGCACAACATTCAATTAACTGTTTGAATATGAGCGATTCGCCCGCTAAATTGGGTTTATACTCTAGGAATTCTCCCGTTTTGACAGGAAGTTCAGTTTCATCCCAACTATTCGTAGCTATAGATTGTTAGGCAGATAATTTGCCAAAGGAAAGGTAATATTAATATGAACGGTTGTAAATTTGGTTTTCATAAATGGGTTTATACCGACGAAGATAAAGGTCGTTGGTGTAAAAAATGTCAGAAGAAACAAGTGAAGAACACTGCCACCAGTAGATGGGTGGAAAGCCGCCCAGAGCCTTTGGTAGATGAGACAAAATTCTGTCAGTGTCCGCGTGATTACACAATCTCGATCAAATCAATGTTGTGTCAGCGCTGCGGAATGCCCCGCCGTCCACGCTAGTCAATATAATTTAATAACCCGCCCAGGGTATAAAAAGAGACTGTTCAAATAATTGAGCAGTCTCTTTTTGACTCTGCGCTCCTGCCGGAACCAACAGGCTTATGACCTGATAATTTCGATTTGATTAAGCGTGGGGGACTAGAAATTGATGGGTGATTTGTGCTACATTAAAGATGAAAGTGTAGCTTGTAAAAGGAGGTGGAAGATGAATTCGATGAAGCGATTGAGCATCCTCATGGCGGATGATGGCTCACAACATGCCCAGTCTGCAGTTGAGTTGATTCGAGGTCTTTCATTGCCGCCCAAGACCCGCGTGATGGTTTTGCGGGTTTTCACTCCCGGCCAAATATCAGGCATACCTGAATTTGAAAATTCACTCGAAAAGACAAGACACCAATTTTTGGATGGGGGAATAAAAGCCGAAACCGAACTGATCCTCGGCTCAGCGGCTGAAAAGATCATCGAAATGGCACAAACCAGGAAGTCCGACATGATCGTGCTGGGCGCAAAAGGCTTGCGCGCCACGCTCGGTATTTTGCTGGGCGGGGTGGCACAGCAAGTCGTCGAGTATGCCCACTGTCCCGTGTTGCTTGTGCGCGCGCCGTATCAAGGTCTAAAGCGCATTCTGTTCGTGACCGATGGCTCTTCGTACAGTCAGCAGGCCGCGCGGTATTTGGGCAAGTTTCCGCTGCCTGCCAATGTGGATGTGCATGTGATGCACGTCATGCCGCCGCTCATGTCCCCGTTGACCATGGAGCCGTATCTGGGAAGCTGGCGCACCATCTATGTGCCGCTTCCTGTGCTGAATGAGACGGCATTACAAAGCAAGCAGGAACATGCAGGTCACGCGCTTCTTAAGCGTACCTGTGAGCTGCTTGAGCGTCACGGCATTTCCTCCACCCCAGTCCTTTGTCGGGGCGACGCGGCGACTGAGATCATCGAATATGTAAAAACCAATAAGATCGATTTGATCGTAGCAGGGTCACGCGGCTTGAGTGAATTTCAAGGTTGGTGGATGGGGAGCGTTTCGCGCAAACTGGTCCACTATTCGAATTGTTCGGTCCTGATCGTCAAGCGACCGAAAAAGGAGTAAACCTATGGAAGTTGAGATTGGTCGAATTACTCACTACTACAATCACCTCAACGTTGCGGTTTTGAAACTTACGGACAGCGTAAAACTGGGCGATAAAATTCACATCCTTGGGCATGTCACTGACCTGATCGAGAGAGTCGCATCCATGCAGGTAAATCACCATGCCGTTGTGTGGGTCAAGCCTGGCGACGATGTCGCGATCACAGTCAATGAGCCTGTCCGCGAGCATGACATTGTCTATCGCGTCGTTGAAGAATCCTTTGAACCGCACTTTGCCTGAGTTTTGTAGTTGTTAGACTCTTTTTGAAATTTGGACAGTTGAACAAAAGGGGAATTTTTCGGATTCATTATTATGGTTGCGGTGTCTAAAAAAAGTAAATCATTTCTCTCTACCGTAGAAATGTCATTGCGAGCCGCGCTCTTGGTTTTGCGGCGAAGCAATCTCCGGCAGGATAAGGAGATTGCTTCGGACTAAGAACAAGGGCGTCCTCGCAATGACATGTCTTCACTGCGGTGACCCCGTAAC
Organism: Candidatus Brevifilum fermentans; assembly: GCA_945877125.1. GTDB lineage: Bacteria > Chloroflexota > Anaerolineae > Anaerolineales > Villigracilaceae > Villigracilis. The sequence continues at coordinate 15,106 of CAMCQT010000067.1, forward strand.
ATCAGTTAATAACAATGGCCGGGACCTGATATGAAAGACTCAGGTCCCGGTGGGTAACAGTCTGGTAGATGCAAAGCTTCTCAATCGGTGTGTCTTTCTACAACACTATTAAAAGCATCCACCACAACTGGGTCAAAATATTTTCCGCGATAGCGTTGAATTTCCTGCAACGCTTCCTGCGGCAGGCGTGAGGCGCGATAGGCGCGATTATCGAGCATGCTGGTGTAGGCATCTGTGACGGCAAGCACCTTCGCCCCGAAAGGAATCTGATTCCCTTGCAGGTGGTCTGGGTAGCCGCTTCCATCGTAATGCTCGCGGAAGTTGCGGATAATTTTCGCCACGCCATGAAGCTGCGGAATAGGCTCAAGCATCTCTTCACCCGTTCGCGGGCTGAGGCGTACCATCTCCCATTCATTTTCATTCAACGCCCCGGGCTTTTGCAGAACATCCTCAGGGATATCTTTCTTTCCGATGTCGTGCAGAAGGGCGGCCCAGTGGATGCTCATGACTTCATCTTCAGAGACATGCAGGGCGCGGGCGGTTGCTTCGGCTAGCTTCGCAGACCTCAGGCTGGAATCAGGGATGGAGACTTCGCGCGCATCCTCGGCATTTGCCAGTGCCAGTGCCAGGCTTAGGTATCCCTGTTTGACTTGATCGTACATCCACGCGTTTTGTAAAGTGAGCGTGGCCGAGTTGGTGAACAGCGACAGAATGCTTCGTTCGTTGTGCGTGAACAGACGTACGTGCTTGTAGAAGCCGACCACGGCTCCCATGGTCTGACCTTCGTACACAAGCGGGAAGATGCGGGTGGAGCGGGTTTTTTTCTCGAGCAGGTGTCGTTGCAGCGAAACCGGCAGCACCGATTTGCGAATATCTGGGAACAGAACCGGTGTCTTGCTGTGGTGCAGGACAGATTGAACAGACGTGCCTTCGATATCAATGATGCGGTTGATCGTGTCGGGATTCAAGCCGCTCATCCACGGGCAGCTGGTTGTGCCATCAGGGTTGCGAATGATGATGAAAGCCATATCAGTTTCCAGCACGTCAGTTGCGCTTTCTCCGACTGCCCTGACGGCTTCGTCAAACTGCATCATCCGATTCAGCACACGGGTGTTTTTATGGAAGGATTGGATCAGGTCGCCAAGTGTGAGATTATCCTGACGGGCCCAAACATCCGCTACGATCCGCGCAATGTGGTTGGCAGTCCATTGGAGCAGGGAAATGGCTTCCTGATTCCAGTCCATGATGGTGTGGGAGGCGACATGAATGCAGCCAGCCTGATAGGAATTAACGGTGATCGGCACGGTAATGAACGAGCGGACGCCCGCGCTTTTCAACACTTCGACCAGGTCTTTCGTGTCGCCGGTGGCTTGATGAATGTTTGTCACGACGTTGGTTCGATAGGTAAGTTCGGGTGACCTTCTAAACTGGTTGACAAACTCCATTTCAATTTGAGGCGAATATCCGCGGGTGATGGGAATCTCGTCCAGCCGGATCATGCCGTATTCCAGGTCTAACGCTTTCAAAACGTGATCCAATGTGCGGTTGAGTTTATCCATGATGTTAAGTGTGAATTTTTCGTTGCCCTTCATCCCAAACTTTTGGATCGTGTCTGCGGCAAGGTCGGTGGTTTTGCACGCAAAAACGTAATCAGATAGCTCCCATTTGCGCTGGGTCTTGAGTTGATTAAATTGCACGACACCGCTCAGCGCGCTGCCGATGTAGATGGGGACGTGCAAACTGGCTTTTACGTCCTTAGTTAGGAACCCGCTTGCAGATTTGACCGCCTTCTGAGATTTATCGAGGACGACCATGTACAGTCCATTTTGCAGGGCTTTGATGTAATCTTTGATCTCCTGGGTTTGGACTTGTTTTGTCTTTGCTGGGGACTTTGCCCCAACCTTATGCGATGTGATGCAAGTCAGGTTTTGACCGTTTTGGGTGAATTGCCAAAAAGTAACCTCTTCAAGGTTGAGGATTTTTGCGCATACCCGGCCAATTTTATTAAGGGCAGTTTCTATATTTCCGCTCATCAAAGTTCGATCGCGGGAAATATTCTCAATGATGTCTGCCTTATTTTTGGGGATTTTCGTAGGCATAATTTACCTCTTTTAATATAATAATTGGAAAGACCGATCAACAAGGTAACTCTTGATTTTTGAAAAAACAAAAGCACCTCCTTTCTTTTGGAAAAGGGTGGATGGATCACCTGCCGATTTATGAGGCTCAGTGGAAATGGATTGTTTTAGCGGTGGGGGTGGGGTGTTGTGTCTCAGCGGGATTGACGTTACTGAGGTCGGACAAGTCTAATAACATTATTGCACACACGAGAGAGCAAATCAAGTAAATTCCAAAAATTGAAACATGTTCGAGTCTCCACAAATAGACTCGAACATGTTCAAAGGCATTCTTGTTTTATTGTGATCTCCTGCGGGTTGACTTCAATTTTGATCGAATCACCATACTTAATATTGGCAATCTCGTAAGTGATGACTTCGATCAAGGATGGATTTTGGAAATGGGTCTTCTTGGTCTCAGGGTGCGGATAATAAACCCAGCCTTCGTATGCTTTTCTCTCAAACCAAACCTTGCAGCGTGAAAACGAAAACGTTTCAGGCGGATGCAAGTTGGTCCACTCGACAAGCGGAAATGTGAGTTCGGGTTGGGTCATTTCAAATTCTAGCGGCGCAATTGAAATATTCAGTGTGCCGTTGAAATAAAGGGAAAGATCAAGCCCGAGCGACTTGAAATACGGCTTCTGCTTTTCGAGCGAACTATACGGATAAGCCGCTGACGGACGCGAAGCGACCTGATGTCCTTGCATGAGGATGCCTGTAAGCTGAGTCCATAAAGTGGTCATGGTCAGCAGTATAACTTAATTCAATTTCAGGTCATAAAAAAACAACCCAACCATTTCTGATCGGGTTGTTTTTGTGACTTCATTTTTGTCTGTGATTGCGGTTATGGGATGCTGTAGGTGGTCAATTCGATCATGCTATCAAGTCCTTCACCCACGGTGGTGGTCTTTACCAAACCGATATTTTCGGCATACCAATGTACGTTGTTGAGCGTCAGGTTCTGTTGGATGGGATTGTCATTCATGGTGATCGTAATATCCATGACGGTCATACATTCAACTTTCATGGCGTCAAAGGTGCCTGCTTCCACAGTTACAGATTCAATACCAATGGCTTTGCAGGTATTGGTGAATTGATTCTTCGTGGGAATTACGGTTTCGTTCATGGTCTGCGTGCCTTCGAGAGTCAGGGTTTGCTCCCAGGCATCTCCTGCGTTGACTGTGGACGGGAGAGTCACTCCGCTCGAGGCTGTGGTTTGGAAATCGACAGAGTAGTCTTCGGTGTTGAGCGTGGAGGAGCCGCCATCGACTGGGTTGACTGCGATCAAGTTTCCGTTATCGCAGGTCCATTTACTCTGGCGGATAATTCCCGAGCCGAAGACTTCCTGATCTGCGAAGCCGCCCGCTTCCACTGCGGTGATGCTGCGTGTGAATGTGTCAGGGACAGGACCCGTGAGCTTGTAACTCCACGAGACACCTGTGACGATCGGCATGTACGGGTTGTCGCACACACCAGATGATGAAGTGGACGAATTATCCGCGGGCGCTTCGGTGGCTGATGTGCTATCTTGTGGCGGGAGCGGTACGGATGGGGCTGGACTATTTCCAAGATTACACGCCAGCATGGAGAGCGCAAGTACGCCCCCTGCGATCCAATAGGATATTTTGTTTGTATTCATAATTTCCTCTATTCCTCATTATTTCTAAAGTAAAGTTTGACTGCGACGGCATGGACTTCTGTTTGGGTACAAAAAAATGCCCTACGGCACAGTGTTATTGCAAATATTATATAGCCGCTTCCTGTATTTCACAATCGCTAAATGTTTCGGCTCATGTGTAGACTCTGTGCAATAGGTCAAAACCTTTAACGCGAATTTTGCGAATGGGGCGAATGGCGCGAATGGCGCGAAAAAATTCGTATTATTCGCTCAATTTGTGTAATTCGCGTTAAGTTTTTGGCTATTTGAAAGCACCAAGTATTCAGCCTGCACACTCTTTACACATGAGCCAATGTTTCTATATACCCTATTGAAAAAGAGAGCCTCCCAAAGCAGGAGGCTCTCGATCTTTTTATGCGACTTTTGCCTTTCGAGTAGGTGTTTTGTACTCGGTCTTTTTCTTCAAGCCCAAGGCCTGCACCTGGTCGGAGCTTTTGCCAAACTGCGCCAGGTCTTGTATTCTTGTTTAATCTTTATCCTCAAAATCCACTAAAGGCTGAATTTCCTGATGAATTCTGATAAAGTCTTTTTGGCTTCCAAACAATTGCATCATCCGATCTCTTTGCAAACGGGTTGGAACATTAGCAATGAGTTCGTGATATGACGAATAGTTCCAATTGCGGAAATCATCCTCAAATTTATGCTTCTGCGGGTTCTGGTGAATATATACAATAAGACGCATGAGATAAGATTCGCTGTCCACAGGTATCCTTTTGAAGGGACGCTCAAACAGCGCGCCTGTTCTTTGAGTGGCGATATTGACGCCGCGGGCATACGCGTTGAAGAAGTTGGAGAAATACTGGCTTGGTTCCTTTATCTTGTTAAGACCTGTCAGGTCTTCTTTATTTTTTACATACACCGTCGCGTGAAAGTGATTTCGTAAAAGACAATAAGCCCAGGTCTCTGCGATTGGACTGGTGTGCTTCCACCACAAATCCGTGAAATAGGCATAATTTCGCTCTTGAAAGAATATATTTTCGCGGTTATTGCCGCGATTGTAGATGTGATAAAAAGTTCCGTACGTGATGGGCGGGATATCGATGGGCATGGTTTAATTTTAATCGCCTACCTCCAGACCTGACAGGTTTCCACAGAACCCTGTCCGACTCATGCCATTGTCCGCGCATAGGTTATATCTGACTCGCGCCACGATGAAACCTGTCAGGTTTTGTTCTACTACCTCCAGACCAGACCTGACAGGTTTCACCATGACCTGCGTTAACCATGACCCTTGCGCGGACACAAGACTCTGTCAGCAAGACTTCTATGGAAACCTGTCAGGTTTTGTTCTACTTACCTCCAGACCAGACCTGACAGGTTTCACCATGACCTGCGTTAACCATGACCCTTGCGTGGACACAAGACTCTGTCCGCAAGGCTTCTTCGGAAACCTGTCAGGTTTTGTTCTACTTACCTCCAGACCTGACAGGTTTCATCATGACCTGCGTTAACCATGACCCTTGTGCGGACACAAGACTCTATCCACAAGACTTCTATGGAAACCTGTCAGGTCTCATTTAGTGGATTCTGTTTAGGAGCAGGGGAAACTCAAAGCCAGAAAAATATTTGTAAATATGGATGAATCCCTCACGTCCACGGCAGGTTTTGTTATGTAGCTTTTATATTTTACCGAAAATCATCAAAGAATTTTTCATCAATATTGTAGGCTTTCTTAGGCTTCAAACCAAGTTCGAGTGTCTCAAACATATCAAGTAATTTTTCTCCATCAACAAGTTCTATTGGCGGAACCCCATCACGAACTGCTTCTTTTTTTGCTTCTGATGTAAAAGTTCCAGTAGTAAGAATTATGCCTTTATCTGCTCTTCCCATCATCGCTCCACGAAAATCCCTAACTTGTGATGGACTGACACTTCCGCTGTATCTTTTACATTGAAACAAGACTTTGAAACTCACAAATGGATTTACTTGTAAAATACCAAGCCCATCCAATCCGCCATCACCACTTTTGCCCGTGACTACTACACTTTCAAACCCAGATTCACGCAACAATCTCTGACATAAACGTTCAAAGCCACCCGCGGGCATCTCCATCAAAAGTTTCAATAAGATAATTCGATGGTCGTTTTCTTCATCAGGCAATTCATCTGAAATATTATTTTTATTTTCAGATGAAACTGAGTTTTTTTCTTTTTGCTTTTTTCTTTCTATAGAATATTGTTGATGGATATTCTGGAATAATTGAAGTGCTTCGTCATTCGATAAATGAATATTTCTGCCTTTTTCAGTAAGATTCCAAATTCCGCGAGTTGACGCATCGATAAAACCGGCTTTGACTAAATAAAATCTTGCCCAGTCAACTTTGTTGCTAAATCTTGACATGCCGCTTGCAATTTGCTCTTCTTGCTCATCTTCAGAAATATTTAAATTTTCGGCGATGCGTTCTTTTACTTCAGTAGGTCTACCTGACCCACCAAGTTCTATTAAAGCATCAATTACTGGTTGAAAGTATTGCACAAATTGAGGACCACTAACATTATTTTTGACCATATTTTTTCCCTTTATTTATTTTGCAAGGAGCCACCTAACTAGGTGTTTACCCGCCAAAGATCAATACATTTTACTGCTACTTTCCGTACCGCTTGCGAATCTCAGGCAGGAAATAATCATCGAAGAAGCGGTCTACGTCGTAATCTGGCTTCCAGTTCCAGTCGGCGCGGGCAAGGGAATCGTCCACGTCTTCGGGCCACGAATCGACAATTCCCTGTCGGCGCGGATTTGAATCGAAGCTGATCTTGGCATCGGGGAAAGCCTTCAACGCGCGCTGACGAAATTCCTCGGCGGTGATGGCAAACGCCGCAATGTTATACACATTGTTCGAAAGTTTCTCGCGCGGCACATCCATCATCATCAACAAAGATTTGATCGCATCGGGCATGGCCATGAACGAAATTTTTGTATCTGCCCGCACAAAGCACGAATACGGCTTATCCTGTGCCGCCGCGTGCAGCATCTCGGGGCCGTAATCACTCGTGCCGCCGCTCGGCAATGTAAAGGCGCTGATCAGGCCCGGGAAGCGGATCGCTCTAAAGTCCAGCATGGTCGGCGGGTTTACATCCAAATGTTTTTGACCAAAATATTTTCCGTAATACATCCCCAATTTTTCACAATATAATTTATTGCAGCCGTACATGGTGTGCGGCGTGTTCCAGTCATCTTCCTTCACCACCCCGGCATTTTTCTTTATCTCCAGGTTCGACATCCCATATACCGCAATTGAACTTGGAAACAAAAACTTGACCGCCTTGTTATATTTTTCAGCGCGGTACGCCGCCAGCATCAATAACTGCATCGTACCTTCCACATTAATGCGATGCGCCTCTTCCGTTGCGACCTCAGCCTTTGAAGAAAGCGAAGCCGCAAGGTGAAAGATAATATCGAAATCATAATCATAAAAAGTCTTGATCTTGTAAACCAGATCCCCTTGCACATGTTCGGCTGAAAGCGCCTTGATCGAATCAGGCAGCGGCATAAAATCAGCCGTTACAATTTTATAGCCGCCGCGCTTCGCCAATCCCTGAACTAAAGCCTGCCCAATCTCACCACACGCACCCGTCACAAGCACTTGCTTATCGCTCATGTTCGCTCCTTGTATGCTAGAATAAAGTTCACATTATTTTACGACACAATCCATGAAAACCCACCATCAAACGCCTGTTACGTCATTGCGAGGGCGATGCTCTCTCGCCCGAAGCAATCTCCTACTAACTTGGAGATTGCCGCGTCGGGCTATCGCCCTCCTCGCAATGACATTGCTAATGACTTCCTGCGCCTTTCTGGATGCGTTGAACGCAACCCCCGCCCCAATTATTTTGACGGAAACTCCGCAGCCCACCGCAACCATAGTCTGGTTTCCCGCTTCGGCAACGCCTACGCTGGGAGCTTTTTCTACCCAAAAGCCCCCCACCCCCGAAATGCGCCCCGGTCTCGGCGTCACCTCCCTCACCGACGACTTCTCCGACCCCTCGCTCTGGGATACAGCCACATCTGACCAAGCCAGCGCAGATATTCAAGACAACCGACTCAACCTGTCTGCGCAAAGCAGCATATATATGATAAGCCTGCGCCGCAAACTCACCGCAAGCGACTACTACGCAGAGATCACCGCCCGCCCAGGTCTCTGCCGCGGAGACGACGCCTACGGCTTGCTTGTGCGCGCCAATGCAGTGGCATACTACCGCTTCTCTTTAACCTGCAATGGCAATGTCTACGCAGAACGCATCAGCGTGGGCACGCGCGAATTATTACAAATACCCCTCCCAAGCGGAGACGTTCCACGCGGCGCACCGGGTGAAGTACGCATTGGCGTATGGGCAGCGGGCCCGCAGATGCGGTTATTCCTAAATGGACGCTACCAATTCAGCATCAGCAGCACAAACTATCCCAGCGGAACCATTGGCGTATTTGTGAATTCAGCAGATGAAACCCCCGTCATCGTATCATTCTCGCGGCTTACCTTGCAAAAAGTGGATTACACATTCCCCACCATGACCCCCAAGCCGTGACCTACTTCATTGATTCAATGATCTGTTTCGCCAGTATGGACAACTCCCTGTCGGCGCGGTTGGAGAAAATCTCATGCAAGGCAGGGATTGCGCGTTGATCTCGTAATTCACCGAGCGCCAGCATGGCTTGCTTTTGAACATCTCTGGCAGGGTCACGGAGCATTTCGATCAACAGGGGCACAATGCGCGCATCTTGAACTTTGCATAACGCCGCCACTGAATTTTTGCGGATCTCAGCCTCGGGGTGGGTCAAGGCTTCGATAAAAATATCCACAGTCGGCGCGCCAAACTTTGCGAGCGCTTCGGCGGCAACTTTCCCCACTTCATTATGCAGATCGTACAGCGCCATGCCCAATTCTTCGATGGCGCGCATGTCACCCAGTTCACCCAGCAAGGTTGCGGCATACCTGCGGACAGCGCGTTCCCTGTCGCCAAGCGCCTCGATCAAAGGTTCAACGGCGGCGGATCCCATATTTTTGATTGCATTCAACAAATCAGCGGCGGCTTGCTCGCGCTCAAACCACCAGGATGAATCGCGCAGGGCTTCCATCAAAAATGGGAGCGCGGCAGGGTGTTTGGTGTCTCCCAAGGCGCGTGCCGCAGACTGGCGCACTTCGATCAGTGAGTCATCGAGCAAAACATTAGTGATGTCGTCAAATGTAGAAGGGTCGCGGAAACTGGCAATTGCCACACATGCGGCACTGCGTACTTCACCTTCGGCATCGTTGAGCAGGGGTAAAAGAAACGGAAGTACGCTCGCACTGTCAACGACAATTAGAAATGGACATGGCGACAATTAGAAATGCCCATGGGGAGGGAGCGTATGGAGTGGGGGGGGGGGG
>CAMCQT010000068.1 GCA_945877125.1 Candidatus Brevifilum fermentans
ACTCATTTCAACATTGACGGGCATGTTCAGCGCTTCGACTGCTTTGGCTTTGGTCATTTCAATCATTGCCGGGCCGTATGGACAGAAAGGCGTGGTCAGAATCATTCTTACATGACCAATGCCGCTTTCGTCTATCTCAACATTGCGGATCAAACCCAACTGGATGTTGTTCATTCCAATTTCAGGGTCGATTACTTCCGAGAGTCTTGCGCGAACTTCCTGTACGCGCTCAGGGTGTGTTTGGTGGATTGTCCACTGGATTTCATTGACTTCAGAGTCGCTCATTTTGGCTCCTTTAATAAATTAGTTTTTGCTTCTACAGGTTGGATAACGTACGTACAATGCGAGTCACCGCTTAAAATACACTGCACTTTGTTGACAGGCAAGGCTAACATCTTCGATATCAAAGTTTGGTCAACAGTGCAAACTTCAGGGTGGGCGATACCAATTTGATAATACGGGCACGAAACTTCATGAATCTCATACTGTCCGTTTTTCTTTTCCCAGTTTACGTTAAAACCTTCATGGGATAATATCTCCTGGACGAGGTCAAGGCGTTCCTCCATGCTTAGGCTTTTCACATCACCGGAATATTTACTGGCTAGGTCTTCTGCTATTTGATTAAATAAATTCGCAATAACAGGTCCTGGCATGGTGTCTTTCATTTGCGCCAGCAACCGAGTGGTAAGCTGCATGTAGCGGGTGGGGAAGCGTTCCACGCCTTCATCTGTCAACACGTAGACCAAACGCGGACGTCCCACGCCATGCCTTTCTTCCTGTCCTTCCACCAGTCCCTCCATTTGCAGGTTGGTTAAGTGGTGGCGCACGGAAATGGGATTAATGCCGACTGCCTCAGCCAAAGTATTAATCGTAGAACGGGGTTTCTCCAGCAAGGTTTGCAGGATTTTGTCTCGCGTTGATTTCATGAAAAACAGTATAACCAAATCGCCAGAGTTTGTCAATATACTAGAATATTATCATAAATATTGACATATTCATTTGTCCCTGCTATAATGCCACTTAATCGCGAAGTATTGCAATAGCAATGATAAAAATGCCAGAAATGGCTTAACTTTCTAGGAGTCTAAGGTATGTCGCAACTTGAAATAAAGAACCTGCACGTAAGTATTGAAGATAAGGAAATTCTCAAAGGTCTATCGTTGACCATTAACCAGGGCGAAATTCACGCCATTATGGGACCGAATGGTACAGGAAAATCCACTCTCGCTTATACATTGATGGGTCACCCCAATTACATCGTAACTGAAGGCGAGATCATTTTCAAAGGTCAAAATGTTTTAGAACTTGAGCCAGATGAACGCTCCCGCGCGGGAATTTTTCTTGCATTTCAGTACCCTGTCGCCATCCCAGGCGTAACGGTTGCCAATTTCCTGCGCTCGGCGCTGAATGCCCGTCGCCGCGCTGTCAACCCCGAAGATAAGGGAATGCCCATTCCTGAGTTCCGCAAGATGCTCAAGGAAAAGATGGACACGCTCAAGATGGATCACGCCTTTGCGGGTCGTTATCTCAATGACGGCTTTTCTGGCGGCGAAAAGAAACGCGCCGAAATTTTGCAGATGGCAGCCCTCAAGCCCGAGATCGCTATTTTGGATGAAACCGATTCAGGCTTGGATATTGATGCGCTGCGCATTGTCTCGGAAGGAGTCAACGCTCTTTCCGGTCCCGATCTTGGGGTGTTGGTCATTACACATTATCAGCGCCTGTTGAATTATATTAAACCGAATTTCGTCCACATCATGCTGGATGGCCGCATTGTTGAATCAGGCGGACCTGATCTTGCCTTGCATCTCGAAGAGCAGGGATATGACTGGGTGCGCGAGAAGTACGAAGAAACTGCTGAGGCGTAGACTCACTTTATTGTTAGTGGCAGATGACGAGGCGGCACGATGCGGCTCTTCATCAAATAAAAAATGGTGAAACCAATGGCTGAAGATACAAAACTTAATGAAGACACCAAGATCCTCGATGAAATTGGTGATTATAAATATGGTTTTCATGACCGCGACGATAACTATGTGTTCAAATCTGAAAGAGGCTTGAGCCGCGAAGTTGTGGAAAATATTTCGCGCATGAAAAAAGAGCCGCAATGGATGCTCGATTTTCGGTTGAAGGCGTTGGAACATTACCTTTCGCGCCCTATGCCATCTTGGGGACCCGATGTTTCAAACCTCGATCTTGACAATATTTTTTACTATGTCAAGCCGACTGAGAAAAGCGAAAAGAATTGGGACAATGTTCCCGATGACATCAAGAATACTTTCAACAAATTGGGCATTCCCGAAGCCGAGCAGAAATTTTTGGCGGGCGTGGGCGCACAATATGAATCTGAAATGGTCTATCACTCCATTTTGGAACATCTTGAAAAACAGGGTGTGATCTTCCTCTCCATTGAAGATGGTCTCAAGCAATACCCTGACTTGTTCAAGGAATATTTTGGCACGGTCATTCCGATTGAAGATAATAAATTTGCCGCGCTCAACTCTGCGGTTTGGTCTGGCGGTTCTTTTGTTTATATTCCAAAAGGTGTAAAAGTGGATTTGCCTTTGCAGGCGTATTTCCGCTTGAACACTGCGAATGTCGGTCAGTTCGAGCGCACACTCATCATTGTTGATGAAGGCGCTTCTGTTCATTATGTTGAAGGTTGTACCGCCCCTCAATATACAACTAACTCTTTCCACTCTGGTGTGATCGAGATCGTGGTTAAGAAGGGCGCACGTTCGCGTTACTCGACCATTCAAAACTGGTCAACCAATGTTTTCAACCTCGTAACCCAGCGTGCCATGGTTTTTGCAAATGCCTCTCACGAGTGGGTGGATGCGAACCTCGGCTCGAAACTCACCATGAAATACCCATCCTGCTATTTGATGGAACCTGGCGCACACGGCGAGATGCTTTCGATGGCGTTCGCAGGCCCGGGACAAATTCAAGATGCCGGTTCCAAGATGGTGCATTTTGCTCCGAACACGACCAGCAAAATTGTATCCAAGTCCATCAGCAAAGGCGGCGGACGCGCTTCTTATCGTGGTTTGGTCAAAGTTTACAAAGGCTCCAAGGGCGTCAAGTCCAATGTGGTTTGCGACGCGCTTTTGCTCGACCCCAAATCCCGCTCGGATACATACCCGTCGATTGAAATTGATGAAGACGATGTCACCATTGGTCATGAGGCTTCGGTCTCGAAAGTCGGTGAGGAGCAGCTCTTCTATCTCATGTCACGCGGGCTGAGCGAAGAGGAAGCCACTGGCATGGTTGTTGCTGGTTTCATCGAGCCGCTCGTCAAAGAATTGCCGATGGAATATGCTGTGGAAATGAACCGCCTCATCCAGCTTCAAATGGAAGGCTCGATCGGTTAGCAAGTTATCATGTTTTCAGGTTGAAAAGTTAAAACGTTCCAACCTGTAACTTTCAAACGGAAGAGAATATGCAAGAGAAACCTAAAGTATCTGTTACTCGAACTCGACGCGATTCAGCCGCAAGGGAATTTTCCTTCACGGCTGATTCTATTCCCGCTGGCGGGCTGAAAGATGTCCGCGCCAAGGCTTGGGATGCATTCACAAAATTTTCCATGCCCATCACCACCGATGAAGCCTGGCGCCGTACTGACTTAAGATTATTGCCTGCGTCTGATTTCAAGATTCCGAAAGAAGGCGCGTTTGAAGATTTGCCCGTTGTACCGGAGCACTTGCTCCAGCCTTTGACTGGTGAACAGCACGGCGGACAAATTACACTTCTGCCGGGCGGGTCACACGTGGACCTTGATCCTGATCTGGTCTCGAAGGGCGTTATCTTCACTGATATTCGCACCGCAGAGCGTGAAAATGCCGAACTCCTCAACAGGCTGATCGGCACAGTTGTCAAACCTGAAGATGGTAAGTTTGCCGCGTTGGCTTCTGCTCTGGCGGGCAATGGTGTTTTGCTTTACGTTCCAAAAAATGTAAAAGTGGAAACTCCGCTTCACTCCGTGCTCTGGGGCCCCGGCGTAGATTTGGCTCACTTCTCGCACCTGATCGTTTATGTGGATGACGGCGCTTCGGTCACGTATGTGCATGAAGCCGCTTCGCCCAATGAAATGGGTCACGCCATGCACGCAGGCATTGTGGAAATTCATGTAGGCAAAGACGCCAATTTACGCTTTGTAGAGTTACAATCATGGGGACGCCATGTTTGGAACTTTTCTCATGAGCGCGCTCATGTTGAACGCGGCGGAAACCTCGATTGGATCTTTGGTGCGGTGGGTTCACGCCTTACCAAAAACTTCTCAGACCTCGACCTCGCAGGTGAAGGCGCACAGGGTCGCATGTCGGGTTTCTATTTTACTGACGGCACCCAGCACCTTGACCACGATACACAGCAGAATCATCTTGCTCCGCATACCACCAGCGATTTGTTGTTCAAAGGTGCGTTGAAGGGCAAGAGTCGCTCGGTGTGGCAGGGGATGATCTACGTGGCTCCCGGCGCGCAAAAGACCGATGGCTATCAAGCCAATAGAAACCTGATCCTCGACGAAGAATCACGAGCAGATTCAATCCCAGGCTTGGAGATTCTTGCTGACGATGTCCGCTGTACACATGGGGCAACAGTGGGTAAACTTGAGAAGGAACCGCTGTTCTATCTTAAGAGTCGCGGTATTCCGCAGGCAGATGCAGAGCGCCTGGTTGTGGAGGGGTTCTTTGACCCGATCATGCAGCGCATTCCATTTGAAGGTGTGCGCGAGAGATTCCAACAGGCAATTCAGGATAAGTTGTCCACATAAAAAGTAAGGCCGCCGTGCAGATCAACTTGATCTGCACGGCGGCGGTTGTCCCATCAGCGAGGATTAAGCTGTTGGAACATGCACCAACTATCAGTTAAGAAAGAGGCGGAGGGCGTCTCTATAATCCAAGACAGGATGTGAGTCATGACTGTGAAATCGAAAGTTAATGCAAAGGTGGCGGTCAAGTCTGAAGTTGCAAAGAAATTAACATCGAAGTCAAATACCAACATGAATACCACAAGGAAATTAATGACAAAGACAGAACCCAATGAGAAGTCCGTTGTTGAAACGCCGAGTGCGGCTAAATCGCCTATAAAACTTGTTACAAAGACTGCGGCCGCAGCTAAACCGGCGTCGTTGGTTGTGAAACGCGTGTTCAATCCCCTGATACCGCGCAGAGCAGTCAAGCGTTCAAAACGTTCCAACCAGTTTGCTTATATGAAAGCGCCTGGACTCGAACATGGGTTTGAGGTGGGCGATACCGTGGAAGTGTTTTGCGATCATGAAAAGAGTCGTGAGCGTATTCGCGGGTGGGTGAAGGGAATTGTGGTGCAAGTGGATCATAAGATGGTGGCGGTGCAATTTCGCTCCAACGTTTATTTGACCGACGGTTGGATGGTTCCTGATCGCATCTTGTGGTATCCGGTGAATTCAGAACATATCCGTGCTGTTGCCGGCAAAAAAGTTGCTAAAGACAAAAAAGATTTTATTCCAGATTATTAGTGAGCGAGTACACAGGTAGACATTTGTCTACCTGTGTATGTGTTTACTTGTACCCACCCCATGACACTTAATTTAACTGAAATCCGAAAAGACTTTCCTATTCTTGAGCGCGAATTGCGCGCGGGAGTACGGCTAACGTATCTAGATTCCACGGCTACTTCGCAGAAACCATTATCTGTGATTCAGGCGATGGATGATTTTTATCGCAAATCAAACGCGAATATTCATCGCGGCGTACACACACTTGCTGAAGAATCAACGGCGATGTATGAAGGCGCGCGCGAGCGGATCGCAACATTTATCAACGCGGCGTCGGCGCGGCAGGTGATCTACACGCGCAACACAACCGAGTCGATCAATTTGGTCGCGTACAGTTGGGCGCGCGCAAATTTGAAGCAGGGCGATCTGGTCATTCTGACTGAGATGGAGCACCACAGCAATCTTGTGCCGTGGCACATGCTTCAAGCTGAGCGCGGAATTGAGCTGGATTTTATCCCTGTGACGGAAGATGGCTTGCTGGATCTGGATGTGTACAAAACGCTTCTTTCCCGCAGCCCGAAGCTGGTCTCGTTTTCGCACATGTCCAACGTTTTGGGCACGATCAACCCCGCCGCCGAGATGGTCCGCCTTGCGCATGAAGCTGGCGCAATTGCTCTGGTGGATGGCGCACAATCTGTTCCACATTTGAAAGTGGATATGCAAGCTCTCGACGCAGACTTCTATGCTTTTTCGGCGCACAAGATGTGCGGTCCAACCGGCATTGGTGTGTTGTACGGCAAAGCCGCTTTACTTGAATCCATGCCGCCGTTTTTAGGTGGTGGCGACATGATCAAGGAAGTGAAACTGCGCTCGTTCCGCGCGAATTCATTGCCGCATAAATTTGAGGCGGGCACGCCTGCCATTGCGGAAGCCATCGGCTTTGGCGCGGCAGTGGATTACCTGACCCATCTTGGCATGGATAATGTTGCGGCGCACGAGCATGAGATTACCGAATATGCTTTGGATCGCCTGGAAGAAATTCCTGGCGTGAAGGTGTTTGGTCCCTCTGCGGATAAAAAAGGCGGCGTGGCTTCATTCACGCTCGAAGGCATTCATCCGCATGACGTGGCGCAGATTTTGGATCGGGACGGCATCGCCGTGCGCGCAGGTCATCATTGCGCCCAACCATTGCATGAGAAATTTGGCATCCCTGCCACCAGCCGGGCTTCATTCTATTTGTACAACACAAAAGAAGAAGTTGACCTGTTGGTAAATGGGATCTATAAAGTAAAAAAGATGTTTGGATAAATTATGGACGACCTCTATCGTGAAGTAATCATTGAGCATTATAAAAACCCATCGTATCGCGGAAAACTTGACCCGCACGATATTTCATTTGCAGACAATAATCCGTTGTGCGGCGATCATATCCAAATTGACTTGCGCGTCAGCACAGACGGCATTGTGACCGACGCGAGATTTGACGGTCACGGATGTGCCATCTCACAAGCCTCCGCAGACTTGTTAGTCGAATCCATAATCGGCAAGCCGCTTGAGGAAGTGAAGAAACTTAATAAACAATCAATTCTCGATTTGCTCGGCATTGAACTGGGTCCTGTGCGTTTGAAGTGCGCGTTGCTTTCGCTGAAAGTATTGAAAGCAGGCGTGTATGGGCTGGGTGAAGCCGGTGATGATCTGGTGGAATGAGATTGTAGGCACGCGACAGGTAAAACATAAACATGTTTAATTACACAGCTATTGATGAATCTAAAGTTGAATTTGTAGAGATTGCCCCCGCCTCTGAACTCCCAAACGGCGAGCGGTTGTTTGTTGAGCTTGGGGATTACCCCATTGTCATCTTCAATATCGCGGGGCAATTCTTTGCGATTGGCGATGTTTGCACGCACGATGATGGTCCGCTGGGTGATGGGGTGCTTGAAGATCATAATGTCGTCTGCCCGCGCCACGGCGCCGAGTTTGATGTGCGGACAGGGAAAGCCATGTCCATGCCAGCCGCGGTGGATATCCCTGCGTATCCCGTGCAAATACGAGATGGGACTATTTTTGTAGGACTGCCAAAATAATAAAAAATCCGGCTCCGATTTGGCGCCGGATTTTTTTATAGGTTCAGAATCATTGTTCGATTATTTGTGATACTTGTCTGTAACTCGATAAATATAAGCCAACACTTCTGCCACCACCTGATAGAGTTCAGCGGGGATTTCTTCACCGAGATTAACATTGGCTAACGCGGCAGTGAGAGCGGGATCTTCATAAATCGAAATGTTATGTTTCCTGGCTTCCGCAAGGATTTTCTCCGCGACTTTTCTTTGTCCACTTGCAATTACTCTCGGCGCGCCACCTTTTTCGGGATCATATTGCAAGGCGGTTGCCATCAATGGCTTTTCGCTGGTTTCTTGTTGACGGGGAATTTTGAATCGTTTGTATCCCAAGTTACACCTCGATATTTACCGTCATTAAGTTTGCGTTGCCCATTGCCATTGCAACCCCGCCAAATGGTTGCGGGTCTCCCACGCCAATTTGAATATCTTTAAGACTAAACCCGAGCACTTGAAGCGCTTCTTCCAAAGACGGCAACTCGCTCTGGGCTTTGTTGCACCACAAAGGGTCTGGCGCCAACACCGAAGTTCGGATTTGTTTCCCGACCAGTGAAAGATCCACCTCAACCGTTTTGCCCGGTTCCAAATCCACTTGAATAATTAAGCGAGTGTAGGCTGGGTTAATTTTGTCAGAGTCTGCTTTGGATTCGTGGGCAATTCGCAAGCGTGCAGGCGAAAATTTTTCATCCGCTTTTTGCTGCGCACTCTGCATCATAAAACCGATTTCAGACCATGTGCCGCTCCCAGGAACTGGATCGGGTTTGACATTCATAAATTGATTTTGAAGAATGTCGGCAAGAAATTCGTTGATTATTTTGGCGCTCTCTTTTTGTCCGAATTGTTCCAGCGTTTGCTGTAATTTGACCAAGGTTGCAAGACTCTTTTCGGGGGAAAGTGCGTTTGGATTTTGGGATTGTTCCAATAAAATATTTTCCAATGATCTGCCCAACAATTCCACCGAGGCTTTGAGTTGCTCGGCTAACTGGGAAGTTTCTCCGTCCCCTTTCAAGACCACTGTATTTAGAATCTGTAAATTTTGATTTATCTGCTTTAGAACTTCGGCAGGCAAATCCTGTTGAGCCAGGCGGGAAAGCGTCGCAATCAGATTGGACAAACCCTCGCCAGTCTGAGCAGCCTGACGGGATGCCAGCTTTAAACTTTGTGCGGTCACCGGTAGACCGGCAGCTTTCATCGCAGCTGCCAGTTCTGCATCTGCTTCACCCCACGAGCCGTATTCTGAAAGAGCGTCAAGCAGTTCATTCAGCAGGCGTGACGTAACCGGCAAATGTTGTTTGAGCACGGAGCGTGCCATCATCAAATTACTGGTCGTCATTGGAATGTTGTTTTGTTCGAGAAGGCGCACAGCCAGTTCGGGACCAGCGAAAATAGTTCCCGGTGTCTGGGCTTGCTCATTTTTTATGAATTTTAGCGTGATCGTTTGATCGGTCAATTGGGTAACGATAAATTGAGCTGTCGGCTGGGATAGCAGGGCAGCCGCCTGATCTGTGGAAGTGAGCTGGGCAACCACAGGATGCCCCTCGATTGACAGAATTGCAGTGCTCCCCGTCACTGACAGGATCTGGGCAGTGACGCGCTGAAACGCACGAATGCCAATATCTTGACCAGAAGTAGGGGTAATCGGCGAGACTGGGAGTGGACCGGAAAAACTCATTAAATACTATTTTTTGCGACTGTATAACTCATCGGATAATATGCGCAAGTCCTGAATAATCTCCGTCTGGCGCTGCGAGATGTATTGTAAGATGACCATGCGGCTCAAGTCTTTGAAGAACAGTCTCACGCTTACGCGGTAGCGTTTCAATTGAAACTCCGGCTGTATGGCTATGACTCTCCCTCTGGTCGTAATAGTGATTTTTCCATCCAGCCTTTCGCTTAGATTATTTGTACGCGAAGACAAATTTGATTTTCTAGTTTCGATATTTGGCTTCTGCGAAAGTTTTTTTATTTTATGTGAAACAGAGTCTGGAAGTGAAATGGTCATCGTTAATTCGTTTCCAGGCTGAGACAATCTGGCGGGAAACATATAGGCGTCAAAATAAATACTGGCTCCCCCTGCCGAAATATCAGCCATGGGCGCAAGAATCTCAGAGATAGAACCATCAAACTGGATGGAAGCAATAAGCGGTTCATCGGGCTCCACCCGAATCTGGGTCCTATTTCCGATGTTGTTTTTCACCGCCTCAAAATTTGAAAATATGGCAGATTCCTTTGCCAGATTTAAACTTATGACCTGTGACCGGATAATGAAAGGCAATTCATCATCCTGCAAATAAGATATACCCTGATAATAAAAGCAGGTGAGCTGGTGCTTATTACTGTGAACCTGAATCTCAGAATCTCCAATAGAGTCAATGCTGGTGTCATAAGAAATTGGCAATCCCTTATAAATATTTAGCATCTTGATCTCAGACCGGCGCTGGGTAATTTGCCTTAATGTATGTAATAGATCTCTGCTCGATATCAATATGTTTCTCGCGGAATTGGTTTTGGGTTGTGTTGTGTCTGCATGGTTTATTTTTTCCGTGGATGTTGCTCTTCTTTATGCGCTTACACCTAAAGTCGCAGAGGTTGGGTTGATGGGGACATTGTCCTTGCGTATTTCATAATGCAAGTGTGGACCCGTGGAGTTTCCAGTGTTTCCTGATAATCCAATTGTCGTTCCGGCGGTCACGCTATCTCCCACTGAAACAGGAATACTGGAGAGATGGGCGTAGTAGGTTCGGTACGAGCCATTCTCGACAATGACCAAATTCCCATACCCCTGATTATTCCAGCCCGCAGAAATAACCTTGCCGTCCATGGTTGCTTCTACTGGCGTTCCCACTACAACACCAAAATCCAGTCCATTGTGTCCAGGGTGATACTCCTGGGTTAATACTCCTCCCACAGGGCGCCCAGACGGTTCGGATTTTTGCGTCTGATTGAGTGAAACTTCCTGTAGTCCGGTGGCTGCTGTCGGCGCCGCTTGCTCCGCCTGATCTTGGACTATCTGTCCCTCCAGTAATTTTTCAAGCAGGATGATCATCATCAGAGGCGCCATTAAATCATTGATCCCGGAACTGCTTTGTTGATCTGAAGATAATCCGCTGCTGCTGGTTGTCATCATGGACGACATGATCTCCTTAAAGGAGGAAATAATATCTGCCGTTGATGATTCTGTGGCGCTGGCTTGAGTGGTTATTCCTGAAAGACTGGGTGTGGAAGAGATTTGACTAATGTTATTTATCATAGTGTGTCAATTTTATAATTGATGTCGAAAAATGTAAGTAAATGGCGCATAAAATCTATATTATTTGTGCATAAATTGTTTTATCTTATCTTTACGCAATATTCAGAAGGGCTTTATACGATATGTTTTATTAATAAACTATACTGAACACGAAATTGAAAAAGGAAATTCAATGCCATGACATTATGTCCAATTGGTGAAACTGATGCAACCAGAATTAAAAGTCAGAAAAATTTTAGGTAAAACTTATCTGAATGAAAACCGCCTTGCAGATGCATTGGATGTTTTTGGCAGAATCCTGGCAGATTATCCAGATGATCTTGAGACTCTTCATATTCTCGGAAATTTTTATTTGGCAAGCGGTGATGGAAAAACTGCAAAAAGTATTTATTTGCACGCTGAAAAATTGGATCCGGAAAATAAAACCATCCAAAACCAGATCAGGTTGGCTGAAGAAATTGACGATAATAATGGATTTGAAGAACCCATTCCAACTGACCTTCCAGCTGTGGCGCGTTTACTCCAGCGGTTAACTGGTAAAACACAGGTAATTAATGAAAATGATATTATGCGGGCGGCGTCTCTGCTCGAAAAGATTATTAATAGTGACAGTCCTGCCGAGTTGGTTTCCAAACATTTGGATGAGATTGATGAGCTGTTGCCTGCATTAATTGAATTAAACATACGGCAGGCACATGCTGATGGTCGAACGGACTTGGTGGAATCTTTACGCAGCCTTCAACTCAATATTGATTATCAGTTGGTTGCTAAAGAAGACGGCACGTCATTGGAAGATCATAATCATAATTTACCGAACCTTCAGTTCAGCGGTAATATCTTAATGCTTTTACCTGATTTGGAGAAAAAGTCAAATCGGATGACACTGCTCAAATCAACATTGGAATCCTCTGGCTGTCGGATTACAGAAAGGGGTGATTATGTTTCCGGACGGGACCTCAAACCCGATGTCGTAATCACAAGTAATCCGCACACTAACCCCATGCTTCTTGAAGGTTTGTCAGCTTTATCTGCTGCGGGGGTTCCAATTATTTTAGATCTGGATACTGATTTTGAGAAACAACCCGTCTCTCATCATGAATACAACACTAAAGGATTAGGTAACCAGGTGAGAAGTAATGCTTACTCCTCTGCGATTTCGATGGCAAGCATGGTTTCAGTCCCGTCTGAGACACAAGCTGAATCTTTGAAAAATTTGGCGCAACATGTATCTGTCATACCTGATGGGTGGTCTCAACAAAACAAACTTTGGGATAAAAGTTCACATCCCCGCAAAACCATTAATATTGGCTGGGTGGGTACCAGCGGTCAGTTGGAAGACCTTCTGTTTATCCGCCGTTTCATCATACGGATCGTACGAGAATTTCCAAATACGCGGATCGTTATCGTCGGTGATCCGCAGGCATATCGTTTGTTTGAGAACTTGCCGGAAAATCGGCGAATGTATTTGCCGGTAGTAGCTCATGAAGAGTTTCCCTACCTGTTGAGCCAGATAGATGTCTTATTGGTTCCATTGCGTAACCTGCCATACAACACATCTATTCCCGATACCATATTAATGGAGGCGGGCGCAAAGGGAATTCCTTGGGTGGCGTCTACAAATCCATCATTTCGACATTGGCAGGACGGCGGAATTATCTCTGACTCTCTTGATGAATGGCACCTCAACCTAAGACACCTGGTGATGGATGAGGAAATTCGCCGTAGCTTGGGGGAGGCGGGCAAAAACGCAGCCAAATCAAGAGAAATGAGCTATTTGGGAAAATTGTGGTTGGAAATTATTAATCAGGTAGCTAATACGAAAATAGTAAATGCGCCACATTCGGCGTCGGAGCCATAAAGTGGTTATTACTTATATTTATTCAAATTGCCTCGAAGATCAAATTAGGATTCAATTAAGATGCCGTAATTTGGTTGATGCGATTAATAGGACAGGACTTCATCGAGCGAATTTATTGGACATAAACTCTTTTGCCCAAAATACACCAGATGCACAAAAGATGTGTGCCGAATCCGATATTCTTGTTATTTATCGTTATTTATATGGCCCCATTCTTAATGCATTGCAATATTGGAAAGCGCGTGACAAGAAGGTGATTGTCGATTTTGATCAGGCAATTAATTACTTGTCAGACGATAAACCAGGATATTCATTTTGGTTTGAGGGAGTGCCTTTGAGAGATAACCCCTCCAAAAATAAAAAAATTATTGATCCGATCCCATTGGAACAGTTCAAGTGGGGGCTTGGTATGGTGGATGCAGTCACCGTGTCATCCGGCCGACTTGTGAGCGATTGGTCGCAGTTTGCCAATGTTCATGAGATACCAGATTATATTAACATGAGTCAATATCCTATCTCCAACCAGTCGCATGAAAATGAAATATGGATCGGCTTGGGCAATAGTGTAAATTATGACAGTTTTAAGAAAAGCGGATTATTATCTGCAATGAAAAATGTTTGTAAAGAACGTCCTCAGGTAAGGTTGGTATTGTGCAACTTGGAAAAAGGCTTGGGTATGGAATCGGATATTAATCCGGCACAAATGAAAATATATTCCCCCCGCTTTTTTGAGGAATGGGTAAGCATTCTACTGAAATTGGATATTGGGCTTGTGCCTATACTTGGGAATTATGATCTTCGTCTAAGCCCAGGGAGTTTGCTTGAACTTATGATATCAAAAATCCCATTGATCGCCAGCGAACAGTTGCCGTATTACGAATTGTCGCGGTATGGACAGCGAGTGCAAAACACAGCAGATGCATGGGAAAATGCCATCCTAAGTACTGTCGATCAACTTGATTTACATCAAAAAAAAGCTGCCAAGGAGCCATTCCTATTTGCAATCAGCCAGGATGTGAGAGTAAATATTGATAAAGTGCTTAAGATTTATACGTCTATTATCAATCAATCATAGTAGGAAGGTATAACATGACAGATTCAAAGTTGAATGCTGAAGGGTGGGAGGTTGCTCCCCGCGCTCCTCATAAAATAAAGCCCTCTGTGTTGATCGGTATTCCGGCAGGGAGTTTCTTAATGGGCACCAGTGACGATAATATTAAAATGTTGCAGTTAAGAGAATCGGACTGGGCTTATGAATGGTCTGATAATGAGTTATTCGTGGCGGAACAGCCACAACATCTTATTACCCTGCATGCCTTTGAAATTGCTCAATACCCCGTGACAAATGCGGAGTATTACACTTTCATCTGGGATCTGGGACATCGAATTCCACGTAATTGGCCTGGATACACCTATGCCGAAGGCGCTGATGACCATCCAGTGGTGGGGGTATCCAAAACCGATGTTGAAGCGTACATCCAGTGGTTTAACAAAAAAACTGAAATGACGTACCGGCTTCCAACAGAAGCTGAATGGGAACGTGCCGCACGTGGAGAAGACGGACGAATTTATCCCTGGGGAAATACGTTTGACCCCTGGCGTTGTAATACAGCCGAGAGCATCAAGAAAGGAACGACCCCTGTTGGCTCTTATTCCCCGGGTGGTGATAGTGTTTGTGGCGCAGCCGACATGGTTGGAAACGTTTGGGAATGGACTCAATCGCTATTCATGCCGTATCCTTACCGGCCTAATACAAATCGAGAAGAAGTAAAGCCAAACGGACGCTATGTTGTACGCGGTGGGGCGTGGTATTACACACGTAAACTAGCCCGTTGTGCAGTACGAGAAGGAGTTTTGCCCGATCACCTTTCGCCTTCTATTGGGTTTCGTCTAGCCCGATCTATTAGCTGATATAGATGAATAAAGTCATTACTCATTGCGGTTAATATCGGGCAGTATGATAATAAATTTTGTACCTTTGTCGGGTTTTGTCTCAAAGTGCATCTCTCCACGGTGCTCTTTAATCACCTGAAGACTGACGTATAAGCCCAAGCCGGTACCTTTTCCGACCCCTTTGGTGGTGAAGAAAGGTTTGAAAATTTGTTCTTGATGTTCCGGCAGGATACCTTTTCCGTTATCAGAAAATGTAATGTGGTATTCGCGTTTTTCGTAGGAAGTTGAAATTGATATTACTCCCTTTGATGATTCAATTGCTCCCAGGGCATTGTTAATTAGATTAATCCAGATCCCTATTAATTTATTTTTGTCAGCAAAAATGTCGGGCATCTCGTTGCCTAATTTGAGCTTAATTGTTATCGAGCGATTTTTGATCTCAAAATTAACCATTGAAAGCGCGGCTTGAATTGTTTCGTTTAATGAGATTTCCTCAAATTCCTCGTGCTTTTCCTTGCGTGCGGTTTCCAGAAGACCACTCACTATTTTTGCGGCACGCTTCCCGGCTGTTTCTATTAACTTAAGTGACTCAACCGTATCTTCATCAGCTTTGGGCAGGTCGCGCAGCAGTAGTTGAGCGTTGGCGATAATTGTTGCCAGCGGATTGTTGATCTCATGAGCAACACTTGCTGCCAACTGCCCAATGGATGCCATTTTTTCTGATTGGATTAGACCTGCTTCAAGCACCCATTTTTCGGTGATGTCCTCATCAAAGACAATTGCTCGATTTATTAGATTAGTGTTTTCTCGAATTGGAATGGTGGTAATTTCCCAATGGGTAAAAGTGTCTTTTGGTCCCCATTCTCTAAAATTGCGAACAGCCGGTACTCCATCAAACGCTTCCGCAACCCGACACAGTGGGCATGGGGTGGAGTTTCCCATTAAGTTTTCATAACATTTTCCGCCAACAAGTTCGTTAGGCGCCTTGCCGATCCGATTACTGCGACGACTGTTTATTGCCAGGATGGTATAAGATCGGTCAATGATGTACACACAGGTGGGGATATTGTCAAAAAAGGTTCGTAGTGTATTACGTGAATTTAGGATTTCCCACTGACCTGCCTCCAATGCGGCTTTACTGACCGTTAATTGATGGGTATGTTCCAATGCAAAAATAGCATTAGATACCCCTTTGACCATAAGTTGTAAGAACCTTGTTCGTCTGTCATCTTTCTTAAAGTCGAGTAATGGATTAATAAAGATCATGGCTCCCAAAAAAGTGTTGCCGACACTTAATGGAGCCGTAATAATATTCCGAATTGGATCTGTAAAAGTGTCGTGAAGAACCGGATCTAATTCGTTGATGGGGCGGGATTTATAATCAGCCATCGTGATAGTCTGCCCCATTGAACTGCAGAGATTGCTGCTTTTAATAAGAAAAGTTTGTTCAGATTTCCAGGTAGACTCAGGTCCAAGGAGTTTTCTTGTTGCAAGCTCTGAATTTTCAAAATCAAACAATACCAATATCGCCTCATCCGCCTCTACGTAATCGCGGATGTTATTGATGGCATTTACTTGCATTGTATTTTGATCGCTATACCTGTTCTGCTCATCTACAAAAGATTCGTAAAATTTAAGCTCAATTGAACTATATAAACTCTGTTGTCTGTAACGGTTCAGGTGTGTCATGTTTTGGACACGAAGACGCAGTTCCTGGGCATCGAAAGGCTTCGTCACGAAATCGTCTGCGCCGGCTTTTATGCCTGCCAAACGTGATTCTCGGTCATCCAAAGCGGTGACAAGGACAATTGGGGTATTGGCCAAGTTAGGTATCAAGCGGAACTTTTCACAAGTCTCAAATCCATTTATGCCGGGCATCATTACATCCAGCAGGATAATGTCAGGTTGAATTGCAGTAGCAATGGAAATTGCCTGTGTTCCATTTTCGGCAAAATGCAATTCATACTCTCCCGATGACAACATCGCTTCAATGGTGACTCTTCCGCTTAACTCATCATCTACGACTAATACCTTGGGTTGGTTCGACATTTTTTGATCCTTTACCGTCTGTGATGCTTTTTATAAAATTTGATAATAAATAACCGCCGTCGAGACGGCGGCTGGCCTTGCACACTTGAGTGCTTGCTGTCTGAATAAGGGGACTCTATTCGTCTGTTTGTATGGTGTATCCATAGCCTTGGACAGTTTTTATAAATACTGGATTCTTTGGATCTTCTTCAATACTTTCACGAATAT
The DNA here is from genome assembly GCA_945877125.1 of Candidatus Brevifilum fermentans. Lineage (GTDB taxonomy): Bacteria > Chloroflexota > Anaerolineae > Anaerolineales > Villigracilaceae > Villigracilis. Next base: position 16,851 of record CAMCQT010000068.1, read on the forward strand.
TTTTAATGTGAACACGAACTAAATCTGCGCTGCCTGTGTCTGACGGATAATCCCAAACTTCGTCCAGGAGTAGTGATGGCGAAAAAATTTTATTTGGGTGTGTCATCAAATGATATAGCAAAGTGTATTGAACGGGCGTAAGGCGGAATTTGCCCTTCTTTGGACTGGTAAATACATACGTGCTTGTGTTTAGTGAATATTCACCAATACGGATAACAGGATCAACTTCAGACTGAGTCATTGGGCGGGACTTGCGATCAGTTCCACCGGAAATTTCTGCTCCGGATTGATCTGACTGCTTTGACGTGGTTCGGCGTAAAACTGCTTTTACCCTTAAGAGTAATTCGTCCAGGTTGAAAGGTTTTGCCAAATAATCATCTGCGCCAACACTCAGACCGACGATCTTGTCTTCTACTTTGCCCTTTGCTGTTAAGAATATAATGGGAACTTCTTTAAGGAAAGTATCTTCTCTCATTTCCTTGCATACTGTATAACCGTCCATGCCAGGCATCATCACATCCAGCAAAACCAAGTCTGGTACTTTGCGTCGGGCAGCCCGCAAGCCTGCCACCCCACTGTTTGTCACTTGTATGTGATATTCATCCCCTCGAAGGCACCGCTCGATTGTTCTTGCTACGATCGTATCGTCTTCAATAACTAATATATTAAATGTGCGCATAGTTGTTCCTCGCCTTTGTAGTTTAATATATAGTACCACAGAGGCTATACAAGCCAAGTTTGGCGCACCTAATAGATTCTGTTTTGGTTACTTATTGGGGTTCTTATAGATATAAACTGCTTGACTAAGCAATAAAAACGATACTTATATAGTTTCAACTTTGCCAATTTATATAAATGAATGCGACGCAAATGCAAATGCAAGAACACCATTTTGTGCTAAAAATGCCAGAATATTAGAGGCGATTTCCTTATTATACAAGTAGAAATAATCAATTGCTAGGGTGCTGTTGTTTATTTGTTTAACGATGAGTGAAACTATAGAAAGCGTACCTTAAAGCATGTCTGTTTTGTGCTTAAATTCCTTGCCCGCCATACTCACTACTTCGACAATGTCACATTTCAAAACCTTTTACCACAAAGTCCGCAAAGGGTCACAAAGGAGAGCAAAATGCTAAAACCGAAGATTTCCTTCGTGTACCTTCGTGCCCTTTGTGGTTAAAAGCTTTGGTTTCAGCCTTAATGTGACATTGTCGAACTACTTATTTGTTTGAATTGAGCTTGAAGTTGGATACGACCTGTTGCAATTTCTCCGCCATTTCCATCAACGAAGCAGCGGATGCAGAGACTTCTTTCACTTGAGCAGATACTTCTTTGGTGGAGGCGGAGACTTCCTCGACAGCCGCGCTATTTTCCTCGCTGACACTGGCGATGTTTTCGATAGCTTGGGTCAACTCTGATGAATTGGCGGCCATCTCTTCGGTGGCGGCAGTGTTTTCTTCGATCACCGCCGAGACAGAATCGACGGCTTCGACCAACTCTGTGGCGGCAGTGCTGACTTTAGCGGCGGCTTTGCCGGCATCTTCTGCCTGCTTGTAAACTGATTCAGCGGCCACCAAAATGTTGTCGAGCACGACTCCAGCCGAATTGGCGCGGGTCACGCCGGCTTCCACTTCCGCAGCTGAAGCCTGCATAGCGGTGACGGCTTCGCTGACAGTTTTCTGAATGCCCTTAATCAGCGCGGCGATCTCCTTGGTTGCCAGACTGGAGCGTTCAGCCAACTTGCGGACTTCATCCGCAACGACCGCGAATCCCTTGCCCTGCTCACCGGCGCGGGCGGCTTCGATGGCGGCATTGAGCGCGAGCAGATTAGTCTGCGATGCGATGTCTTCGATGGTCTCGACGATGGCGCCGATCTCCTCGGAGCGCGTGCCCATCTCTTCAACTTTGGTAGCCGAAAGCCCAACCTTGGCGCGGATGGCTTCCATGCCGATGATGGTTTCCTTGACTGTTTTTGCGCCATCGCGCGAATAGCTGGCGGCCTGCGCCGAGTCACGAGTGACGGCTTCTGCATTGCTGCTGATCTGTTCAATGGCGGTATTGATGCGCGAGGTGATCTGCGAAGCCATGCTAATGGCTTTGGCTTGTTCCTGAGCGCCCTTGGCCACGCCGTCAATCGCGCGTCCCATTTGTTCTACCGAAGCGGAGGTCTTGGTGACGCCCGCGGTTTGTTGGGCGGTACCGAGCGTCATTTGTTGAATGGTGGCCGCTATCTGGCTGGTGGCTTCGCCGGAATACCGCACAGATGTGGTCAAGTCGCTGCTGACGTTTATAAGGTGTTTAGCGCGTTGGGCAACAATCTCGATCAAGCCGCGCAGACTGGACGGCTCGCTGTTAAAGGTTGCCACAGGAATTCCAGCGGCAATGGCACGGTTAATGTTAGGAATCAGACCACTGTCGAAGACGTCGGTGGAAATGGCGTGATAACCTGCTTTTATCAACTCATCTATCGCTGATTTCCGTGCCGCTAACTGGGGTTGCACTTTGCCGCCTTCGGGAAGAATCCACTCGACGGTTGCATTATTGACTTTTAACTCAGCAGCGGCGGCTAAGACACCGGCATGGATGGGATTCCAGAAGTCGCTTTCGTCACGCCCCAGCACAGCGATGCGCAGTGGACGAGGCGAAGGTTGCAACGGTCTGGCTCGTCGTTTAGTCATAGCTGCCGATTCGAAGATGCCGCGGCCTGCCTGCCAAAATTGCTGATAATTATCCGATGTGATTATGTCCATGCTACTGAGCAGACGCGGTGTAGGCGGGTTCCAACCAGCGACGAGGTGGTTGAAAAGATGGATGATGGGGTCGTGTCCTTGCGCGAACGGATCTTGCCCGATGGTGGCGCTGACGACACCTTGTGTCAGGAATTGCATGGTCTCGTCTACTAAATCGTGGGCGATCAACTTGACGCGCCCGGCTGCACCAGCCTGGACAAGGGCACGTGCTGCACCAAAGGGTGTGCCGCCTTCAGCGACATAAATGCCCGCCAGGTTTGGGTAGCGCTTTAAAAATTCCAACGTCAGGATATAACATTTTTCGGCGCTGTCCTGATTTTCCACCGTTTCCATGATTTGCAGGTTGGGATACTTTTCATTTAAGGCGTTATCGAAACCTCTGCAACGCAATTGATGTGAAGTTTGTGAGAACGATCCTGTTATGACGACTACCTGACCTTTGCCATTGAGCAGCTGCCCCATCATCTCACCACAGGCGCTTCCTTCGAGGTAGGCATCAGCGCCGACATACAAGAGCCGCTGACAAGGTTCGTCAGTAACGGTGTTGAATTCTTTGGCGCTGTCTTGCAGTTGATTCATGACCGTATTGAACACTTTAGCCAGTTGGCTGACTTCATGTGAGCCGGTCAGCGCAAGCGGTCGAATGTCCAAGGTTGCATGTGTCGTTAAGTTGCCTTGAGCTAGGGATACCAATGCATTGGTGAGTGCCAGGCTGTTTTTGATAAGCAGTGCTTCGCCGGCTTCAGCCAGGATCGCCAAAGGTTTGGTGATGGTCTTACGTGTGAAAAACCAGGTAATGCTCCAACCCAGTCCGCTGCCAATGCCGATCAGGAGAACAGTGCTGCCCAGCCATGTGTTACCGAGTAAATAAGCAAAAAAACTGCATATCAAAAGTATGAGGGTTAGTGACAAACCAGGGTGAGTGGACAGTCGTTTTAATTGTGAAAGCATTCGATTTTCCTTTTGTAATGCATAGCTTTTTTCCCATTTACTTAAGGTTATATGGCGTTGCGAGGAGGATGTACTTCTCGACGACACTTGCGCCGTACGCCAGTGCGGTGAGCAACCTCCCGTTAAACAGGAGATTGCTTCGCAGTGACAATTCTATTTGGATTTACCCGCATCCAGTTTGAAGCGCGCGACAACCTGCTGCAATTTCTCCGCCATTTCCATCAACGAAGCGGCGGATGCAGAAACTTCTTCCACTTGAGCGGAGACTTCCTCGGTGGAGGCTGAGACTTCTTCAACAGCCGCGCTATTTTCTTCGCTGACACTGGCGATGTTTTCGATAGCTTGGGTCAACTCTGAGGAATTGGCGGCCATCTCTTCGGTGGCGGCGGTATTCTCTTCGATCACCGCTGAAACCGAATCCACGGCTTCGACCAATTCTGCGGCTGCCGCGCTGACTTTGGCGGCGGCTTTGCCGGCATCCTCAGCCTGCTTGTTGACTGATTCAGCCGCGCCCAAAATATTATTGAGCGCTTCGCCGGCTGAGTTGGCGCGCGTCACGCCCGCTTCCACTTCGACCGCTGAAGCCTGCATGGCAGTCACCGCCTCGCTGACAGTTTTCTGAATGCCCTTGATCAGCGCGGCAATTTCCTTGGTTGCCAAACTGGAACGTTCAGCCAACTTGCGGACTTCATCTGCAACGACGGCAAATCCCTTGCCCTGCTCACCGGCGCGGGCGGCTTCGATGGCGGCGTTCAACGCCAGCAGATTGGTCTGACTGGCAATATCTTCGATAGTCTCGACGATGGCACCGATCTCCTCGGAGCGCGTGCCCATCTCCTCGACCTTCGCGGCCGAAAGCCCAACTTTGCTGCGGATGGCTTCCATGCCGATGATCGTCTCTTTGACGGTTTTTGCGCCATCGCGCGAATAGCTGGCGGCCTGAGCGGAATCACGGGTGACGGCTTGAGCGTTGCTGGTGACTTGTTCAATGGCGGTGTTGATGCGGGAGGTGATCTGCGAAGCCATGCTGATGGCTTTAGCCTGTTCCTGAGCGCCCTTGGCCACGCCGTCGATGGCGCGTCCCATTTGTTCGACCGAGGTTGCGGTCTTGGTTACGCCTGAGGTTTGCTGGGAGATGCCGAGTGCCACTTGTTGAATGGTGGTTGCGATCTGCCCTGTGGCTTCGCCAGATTGTTCGGAGGCAGTGGCTAACTGAGCAGCAGCAGCGGAGACAGCATTTGCATTTTTTGCAACCAGACTAACAGCGTCGTACAGTCCGGCTATCATCCTCACAAAGGCATTGCCCAACTTATCATTATCAGATTTTGCCCGGATACTATTGGTAAGGTCTCCATTGGCAATGTCAATGGCTACTGCTGCCATTTCTCTCTGGTGGTCAATGATTTGTCGGATCGAGTCTGCAAGGATGCCAAATTCGTTTTTGCTCTGATAATCAAAAACCTGGTCAATATCACCCAGTGCAAGTCGGTTGGCAGTGTTGACCATCAAATTCACAGGAGTTGTGATTCCTTGTGCGATGATGAAGGCGATGATGGATACGAGGATGACGGAAATTACGATAATGAAAATGCTGTACTTTGCAAGCAGGGCAGTCTGAGCATTTGCTTCAGATGTTTGCTTTTCAGATATCAATCCCATTTTTATTTCTGGCAGCCAGACATATTGCCCAATAACTTCTTTTCCAAGATAGTTTGTGTACACGCCCTGCCCCGATTTTTTTGCCTGAAGTTCTTTACCGGCAATTGTTTGAAGTTGATATTCCAATTCGGGACGAACATCAAACATTCCGGCTGTTTTCATCTCGTCTGCAAAACGGGGAGCGGTGACAAAATATCCCTGTTGGTTGATGAGATAGCTTTCAGATGTTTCGCCTACCCGGTTTTTAATGAGAAATTGAGTGACTGTATTTAAAGTGATTGCTTCGCCGATTACGCCTACGATCTCTCCCCCTTTTGACCTGACAGGTGAGGCGAACACCAGAATCAAATTTCCAGTTGCTTTGGAGACGATGGGGTCAGAAAGGGTGACTCTGCCGTTTAATGCTTCCTTGAAGTAGGCACGGTCAGATATATTGAGAGGTTTATCGTCTGAGGTTGCGATGGATATACCGTCTGTGCCTGCCAGGAAGATCGTTTCATAAATTCCCCAATACCGATAATATTGTTTGATCGCTTCGTTTGCGGTTTCTGGGTTCATTGACGAAATTCGGGCTATGCCTGCCAGCGTCACAACATCCTGAGTTCGCTCATTTGCCCAGCTAATTAAATAGGTGGTCTGGCTTTTCTCAATGGTGCTTTGCATCTCATTTACAGATTCGCTGAGAGCGTTCTTTGCCAGTCCGTAATTTAATACAGCATTGAAAATGACAGGAAGGATGCCGATCAGCAGCATGGTTAGGATTAATTTACCCAGGACTGAGCGGTGTATCGGCATATTTACAACCATTTCGTTATTTTTGCCCATGTTATTTCCTCTTGTTTCATTTGACCTATTGCATAAGTAGCCACAGAGTACACAGAGACCTTTGAGGAAAACCTCTTAAAACTCTTTTTTTCTCTGTGACCTCTGTGGCAAAATGGACTTTTGCAAGAGGTCTATTACCGTTCTTTCAAAATTGGCTCACATGTAAAGAGTGTGCAGACTGCAATATTCAGTGCGACCAAAGAGCGAAAAAATTCGCGCTACACTTGCCCTTGCGGGCGGTGCGAGGGTTCGCCCAATTTGTGTAATTCGCGTTAAAAGGGTTTGACTTATTGCACAGAGTCTGCACATGAGCCAACATCTTTTATTAGAACTCTTGCATAAGTTCGGATTTCATTCCGACCTATCCCCCTGCCCCCTTCCCTATAAGGGAAGGGGGGGCGCCGTAGGCGACGGGGGTTAGGTTCTTAAGACTTTTGCAAGAGGTCTATTAGACCGCTATGGCTTCCAGTGCTTGTTGTTCGTTGAGGTCAAGCACCTTGCCCAATTCCAATAAAATGATCAGGCGATTCTCGAGGCGGACGATGCCTTTGAGAAAGACAGAGTTGACCGAGTTGACCATCGGCGGCAGCGGCTCGATCAATTCATCTGAAACCCGCAGCACTTCCGAAACTCCATCCACCACCACGCCCACTTTGATATTGCCCATTGTGACAATAATGATGCGGGTTTGGCGTGTAACTTCCTTTGCTTCCAAAGCAAAACGGGTACGCAGATCGATCACGGGCAGGACACTGCCGCGCAGGTTGGTGACTCCCTTTACATAATCGGGCGTCTGCGGGAGTTGTGTGATGGACTGCATTTTGATGATGCTTTCCACCACGGCAATGTTGATGCCGTAAAATTCGTTAGCCAGTTCAAAAATTACCAGTTGTTGTTCCATTTGTTTCTCCATTTATCCATGTCACGGTAAAACCTGACAGGTTTCCGCAGAACTGT
>CAMCQT010000069.1 GCA_945877125.1 Candidatus Brevifilum fermentans
AAAATCTGGCAGTCCTCCGCCATATGGCTCTGAACTTACTCAAAAATGAGAAGACTGCCAAAGGCGGTATCCATGCCAAGCGTTTACAGGCTGGCTGGAACAATGACTACCTGCTTACCATTCTCAAAAGTTGAAATGCGATTGCCCTACGGTTTCGATCTTTCCAGCAGCGTTTTTTGCTTTATAATCAAATCAATCAAATTGTGGGAAACAACGATTATTGTTGCAGCCATTAGGGAGTTTGGTTTAAATCATGGCATTATCAAAAAGATAGCATTGTTTGGATTTCTTAATCTTTGACCGCTTAAACGCCTAAATTAAGGATAGGCGGTAGATAAGCCACTGGGCGGTCAAATGGCGTTCGAAACGTAGTTAGGCGGCTGAATGTAGTGTGTTTTTGCTGATTTATGTTAAGCAAAAATTATAGGAGAACCAATGAGCACAGTCAATGCAACTTTTCAAGTTCCAGAAAATATCGAACAAGGTATATTAAAAGGGTTTTTAGAACGGGTAGGTGGGGTAGTACGTGAAGTAGGGTCGAAAAAGGTAGTTGCTTGGTTACGTGAGGCATACGAGACAGGAGAGCCAGTCGCATCAAATACGTTGTCACTTTCCTCAGTGAGTGCTGTATCCAGTACCCTGAACCTGGCAGTTTCAACAATGGGCTTTATTATCGTTCTAAAACGTTTAGGTGTCATCGAGCAACAACTTGAACAAGCTCAAGAAGTCTTCCAAACGATTGATCATAAGATTGATTTATCTTTTTATGCCAACTTTCGGGCGGCGCTTGATTTAGCGATTAATGCATTTACGATGAATAACTCTGAAACCCGGAAAATGAGTGCGATGCAAGCCATTAATCGTTTTCTGGAAGCAGAACATCACTATACCAAACTCATAGATATAGAAATTGGCAATGGCAGTCAGGTGGCCGATAAATACTTATCAACGTTGTGTTTGGCCTATGTTACTGAAGTGCGTTGCTATTTGGAGTTAGAGGAGATTGATACCGCCCGTCGTCGTTTGCAAGAAGGTGCAGCTATAATTCGACCACGTTTTGAAAAGTATATCAATACATTATTGACCTCAAATCCAGCCGCCTATTTGCACCCAAGCTTAAAGGAACAGGTGGGATTGAAACGCCTGACTAAAGTTTATCAATGGCTAGACCCAGGGTTAGATGAGAGCGATGTTTTTGAAATGCAACGAGAAAATTTGTTCAAATTAGCTCAAAACCCCGAAGAGTGGACGAATTCACTCCCACAAGCGATTCGTGTATCGAAAGGTGGTACTGCCACGCCAACAAATGTGTTTAATGATTTAGCCAAACAATCGAAAAAGTTTATAGAGGGATTACCCTCAATGTCGAAAATGAAAGCTGGTTCTCCAGAAGCGGTAACGCCATCTCCCGAAACAGAGGCTTATGGTCGTTTACCAGCAATGATGGAAATAATCGAGAGGATGGTTGAAGATGATAACCGCTTGGCGATGTATGAATCAGAAGTAGGGACGATTCATCGGTTGGGGATGGGTTTTCAAGAATGGCGGCAATTAGCGCCATCGTCTACTGCTCAAGGAAATGGGACGGATTTAATTTACATCACTGTGTCGTAGTAAAAGTAAAAAGCCGCCCAACAAAGCACACTTTGGACAGGTAGGATTCATCACCATTTTCAAATATTATTCTGGCTTCGAGTTTTTCCTGCTCCCAAGCAATCAGAATCCACGCCCGCTTACTTTATAAACTTTCTCTTCTTTTTCTCATCGTATTATCGTCCAGCATCTTGAAAATTCGCAACACGAGATGCCTGTCTCCCAGCCAACTCAGGAATGCCGCCCACAAAGCGAGCATTCCTGAGTTTATGTTTGGCAGCGAAACCGCGGATTTGAAATCCACGGCGCGGTTATCGAGACGGAAAGTGTACCTGCCCGTTTGCTCCACTTTGGGAGTTGTGTTCAGGAACGAGCGCAATTCATCAAGTTCATTCTTTGTCATCCATTGCGGCAGGTCAGAGGTTGCCTTGAAGTTGCAAACATACGCAAGGTCTTGCAAAAGCGTTTTCTGTTCCTGCGTCAATGAATTTTTTGTTGATTCGAAATACGCCACGTCGGGGTCAATGTGCAGCAAGGGTTTCAGCCATAATCTGTGGATCACGGTGCGGATGGCGTTCTTCGTCTCTGGGGTGGATGGGTTGTAAAACAGGTGCGCGTTGCGATAATTTTCCCATTCATGCGAAACATCGGGACCAATTCGTATCGCGTCGCATAAGCCGATGGCGGGGAGAATGGGTGTGCCGCAAGTTAGGAAGAACGCATCCGCGCCCATGGCTTCGCGTAGGGTTTGCAGACACGCGCGGTATGCGGCTTCACGCGGCATGTCTTTATGTCGTTTGCCTTTCAACGCGCCCGCGTATAAAAAGTCCAGCTTGAGATAGTCAAAGCCCCAGGCGCGGACTTGCTTCATCAGCGCAACCAGCCATAGGGTTACGTCAGGGTGCGTGGTGTCGAGTGCGTACACTGGCTCGCCCCAGTTAAATCCAGCCGAGACCAATTTTCCACTTTCGTCGTGCAGAAACCAATCCGCATGAGTTTGAAAAAGTTGCGATGTTTTCGTCGCGAGCAAAGGCGCGAGCCACAAGCCCGCCCTGCGTCCCGTTGATTTTATTTTTTCTGCCAGCGCCTTCATGCCCGACGGAAATTTTTCGTTCGCCTCCCAATCGCCGATGTCCATTTGCCAGCCGTCGTCCACTTGCAAAACGTCGAAAGGCAGGTCGCCGAGTTGGTCGAAAATTTTGTGCAGAATCGCCTCATCAATCATGGTGTATAGGCTGTACCACGAACACCAGACGCGCGGCGCGCCGTTCTTTTTTATCGTCCCAAAGCGATTTCCCAACGCTTCAGCATATTCGGTAAAGACGATATTTTCCTGACCCACGGCGATGAACCACTCGATGCCATCCGCTTCGCAACTACCCGACAGTTGATTCTCGACGAGGGACACTTGCACATCTGTGGCAAGCGCGCCGAGCAGAAGGATGTTTCCATCCGCAAACTCCACCGCGCCCAGCCATGCGCCATGCGGATTTGGGTTATGCACATGCTCCACATCCACTTGCAGCGGATGATAGATCGCGGGCTTTTGCACCGGCAGCGGACTCAAATCAGTCCACGCGGCGAGTGACCACGACTGCCAGCCATGACGATAATATTTGACAGGCTGTGATGGAAGTTCGATCTGTAATTCTTTGGCTTTGATGATTTGAGATTTTTTTTGGATGTCAGAAAAATGAAGTATGGTCATGGGGTACTCTTTGTAGGTCACGTTTGTAACGTGACGATTTTGTCTTGGTAGATGTCACGCTGAAAGCGTGACCTACCGTTGCTTTATAAATTTGATCTTCTCTTCCGTAGCCTGCTAAGGTGCAAAATTTTGTACATTCGCAGGATGAAATATCTGTCTCCCAGCCAGCCCACGCATCTGCCCAGTAGTGCGGTCAGCCCCGTGGGAACATCGGGCAGGCAGGTCGCGGATGTGAAGTCCACCGTTCGGTCATCGATCTGGAAGATATAGCGACTCGTTTGTTTGATTTTTGGATTTGTATTCAGGAAGGAACGCAATTGTTCAAGTTCGTCATTCTCCAGCCATTGCGGCAGGTCAGAAGTTGCTTTGAACTCACAGATTTGCGCAAGGTCTCGCAGGAGAATCCGTTGTTCCTGTGTCAGTTGATTTTTCTTTGATTCAAAGTAAGCCACGTCGGGATCAATATGTAACAGGGGTTTTAGCCACAAGCGATGGAGGGTTGTACGGATGGCATTCCTTGTTCCTGGAATGGTGGGGTTATAAAGCAGGGATGCGTCACGAAATATTTCCCAAAAATACGAAACATCGGGTCCGATGCGGATCGCGTCACATAAGCCGATGGCGGGCAAAATGGGTGTGCCGCAGGTCAGGAAGAACGCATCCGCGCCCATGGCTTCGCGCATCACACGCAGGCACGCGCGGTATGCGGCTTCGCGCGGCATGTGGTTGTGTCGTTTGCCTTTCAACGCGCCCGCATAAAGGAAGTCCAGTTTGAGATAGTCAAAGCCCCAGGCGCGGACCTGCTTCATAAGTACACCTAGCCATGAAATTACGTCAGGGTGTGTGGTGTCGAGTGCGTATAACCGTTCGCCCCAGTTAAATCCTGCCGAGACCAATTTTCCACTTTCGTTGCGCAGAAACCAATCCGCATGTTTGTGAAAAAGTTTTGATGATTTGATGGCAACCAACGGCGCAAGCCACAAGCCTGCTCTGCGCCCCGTTGATTTTATTTTCTCCGCCAGCGCCTTCATGCCCGATGGGAATTTTTCGTTCGCTTCCCAATCGCCAGTGTCTATTTGCCAGCCGTCATCCACCTGCAAAACGTCGAAGGGCAGGTTGCCGAGTTCGTCGAAAGTTTTGTGCAGGGTGGCTTCATCAATCTCATAATAGAAACTGTACCACGAACACCACACGCGCGGCGCATTTTCCTTTTTTGTTTTTCCGAGATGATTTCCCAACTGCTCGGCATATTTTTCAAAGAGGACAGACTCCTGCCCGAATGCGATGAACCACTCGATATCATCCGCTTCGCAACTACCCGATAGTTGATTCTCGACGAGGGACACATTCGCATCTGTAGCAAGCGCGCCGAGCAGGAGAATATTTCCATCCGCAAACTCCACTGCGCCCAGCCACGAGCCGTTGAGATATTTTTTGTGAACATGCTCCGCATCCAATTGCAGCGGATGAAAGATCGCGGGTCTCTGCACAGGCAGTGGACTTGGATCAGTCCACGCGGCAAGTGACCACGACTGCCAGCCGTGACGATAATATTTGACAGGCTGTGACGGAAGTTCGATCTGTATTTCTTTGGCTTTGATGATTTGAGATTTTTTTTGGATGTCGGGAAAATGAAGTGTGACCATGGATTACTCTTTGTAGGTCACGTTTGTAACGTGACGCTTTTGTTTGGAGAAATGTCATTTTTTTATTTCACCACAGATAGACACAGATAAACGCAGATGTTTGATAAAAATCTATTTCATCCGTGTTTATCTGTGGTTTGAATTTTTTGTTTGCGCAAGAAAAATTGCGCTCCCAGAAATGCCAGTCCGCCGCTGACGAGGACGGATAAAAGTAAAACGAAATGCGAACCCGCCGCAATGGCAAGCGCAGTTTTGTATGGATAGTTGAACGCCACCAGCACCGAAGTCCAGCCGACTTCATGCGTGCCGATGTTGGCGAAGCCTTGCAAGGGCAGCAGGGTCAGCGGAATCATCACCATCGAAATGATCGCGATGTGATAAAAGGCAACGGGCAGCCCCATACTCTTTGCCGCAAAATAAAAATTGGAATAAATGCACAGCCAAATTCCCGCCGTGATTAGCGCAACTTTGCCGTGCGCGCCGTGACTTTGAATCTCACGCAAGCCAAGGATAAATTTATTCCACGCCGCGCGAACCTTCTGGAGTGCAGGAGCTTGCTCCTGCGTTTTGGGTTGAGTCTCGGTCAGCAAGCTGACCGACTCCAGATTCGGTTTGCTAAATTTTAGAAAAGCCAAAATTCCAATTGTGCCAAGCAAAATCAACGCGCAGAAAATGATCGCAGGCAGGAATATCCAGTCGGGGATTTCGTTTTTTGAAAGGGGCAGTAAAACCATCAGAACCGCCGCCACAACTGAAAAGTCGTAGAAACGCGCCGCGAACAGGGTGGCTGTCCCTTCGGTCAGCGATAAATCCAGCCTGTCTTTTGCGATGAAGACGTAGGTCACATCGCCTGTTTTGGCGGGCATGAGATACATCAAAATGTTGTGCAGCGCAGAGACGGGGACAAGCTCCAGCCATTTTACGGGGCGCGAATAAATGAGGTTGGCGAAACGCAAAGCCCGTAAAAAGATATTGACCAGGTACGCCAGCAGGGCAAGTCCCAGCCAGCCCCAGTGAATATCAGAGAAGGCGACGCGCAGAATTTCCCAATCCAAATTCAGCAGCAGATACGCAAGAAGAGCAATCGAAAGAATCGCACTGGTAATATAAATTAAAAGTTGTCGTTTTTTCATAAGAGATTGGTAACTGGAAATTTTGCATTCCTCATTCTGCATTCTGCATTTTCTTTTTCTTTTCCCACTCCGCTTCTCCGCCGTATCCATATTTATTCATGCGCTCGCCGCAAAACGAATCGAGTTGCGCGGCTTGTTGCGGAGTCCAGTCCTGCCATGCGGGGAAATCCGTTTTTGCGGATGTGTTGGCTGGCTCGCGGAATCGCTCGCGGATTCCCGTCACCAGCGGCAAGCCGAGGAAGTCTGTGATCTTGCCAAATACTTCTTCGGGGTTGCCCGTGTTGAACAGGTCTTCAAATCGCACGCGCAAATAAGGCGTTGCGGAATTTTCCAAGCCTTCCATCACGCGGTTCTTGAAATTCCAGATCCAGCAATATTTTTCAAAGCGCGTAAAGCCGAAAGCCTTGCTCAACGGCAGTTCGCCCACCAAAAACGGATTAGGCTGCCAGAACGGGACAAAATAATTTGCAATGAAACTCGTCCCTTTTTGACGCGAGAAGTTCAGATGTGAAGTCACGTAGCTGCGCGGATCGCGCACGATATGCAAAACTTTCAGATTGGGATAAAGCTCAGGCGCAAGCGGAGCAACTCCGTACAGGAAGCAGTTCGCGTCAATGTGAAACTGCTTTTCGCAGGCTTCGATTTCTCCGCTCTTGAATAATTTCCATGCGGCTTTTAATCCGCTTTTGGGGAAGAGGTGTGAAAAATGCAGGTTGGTGAGAATCTGCATCGGGCGCGAATTTCCGCGCTCGTGGTACGATGCGGCGAGCGTGGGGTATAAATCTGCAAACAGGCGTGAGAAAAATATCGTTCCTGTGCGCCCCGTGGAAATGATCAGAATCGGTTGTGTATCTTTCATTCGTCTTCGTTGATCGGGCTGTTGGCTTCGCTGCGGTCAAAACGCAGTTGCGCGATCTGCTCCGAGACCAGTCCCACCAAAAAAGTCAGCGCGGCGGTAGACATCAGCAGGGCGGAGGTTTGTCCGTACGGCGCTCCCAGCACGAAGATGCGCATCAAGCCGTAGCTGACGCCGAGCAGGAAAATGATAATGCTGAGCGGTACAAAGATTTTGAGCGGCGCATAAAAAACGGCGATCTTCAAAATGATCATCAAAAATCGTAACCCGTCTTGCAGTGGCTTGATCTTGCTCTTGGTCTGCTTGTTGCGCCCCGCAAATTTGATCGACTCGTATCCCAGGCTGTATCCTGCGCGCACAACTGAAAGCGTGATGGTCGTGGGGTATGAAAATTTATTCGGCAAAAGATAAACGAACTGGCGCGCAATGTGAGCTTTGACCGCACGAAAGCCAGAGGTCAAATCCTCGATCTTGCGCCCCGAAATATAAGTTGCCAGCGAGTTGAAAACCATGTTGGCAGCGTCGCGGTGCGCGGCGGTATCTGATTCGCTGTTTCGGCTTCCAACCACCATGTCGTAGGGTCCGATTTTTTCCACCAGCTTGGGAATATCGTTTGGGTCGTGCTGTCCGTCGCCGTCCAACGTCACGAGGATTTTTCCGCGCGCGTGGCGAATCCCAGTTTTGACAGACGCGCCATTTCCGATGTTGTATGGGTGCTGGAAAACGATTGCTCCCGCGTCGCGGGCGTTTTGCGCGGTATCGTCTGCTGAGCCATCGTCAATGACGATGATCTCGTGATTATTATCCAGTTCATTGACCACCGCGCGGATCTGTTTCACCACATTTCCGATCACAACGCCTTCATTGAAGGCTGGGATAATAACTGAAATGCGCGGCATTACTTTTGTTTGAGTAGGCATGTATCGCTCCATAAAAAACTTTGCGCCTTAAAAGCAGTAGTTCTCAGTTTTTTATCCACAGATTAGACAGATTTAGCAGATTTTTGTAATGGTCAGCAATAGGTTGAACATTTTTTAACCACTGAGGCACGGAGTCACTGAGAAAAACAAGGCTAAAACTCTGTGCCTCTGTGTCTCAGTGGTTAAAGGACTTGTTCGCCCTTTATCTGATGATTACAGATTTAGCAGATTTTCTTAATCCTTTTTCTGCGCAAATCTGTGAAATCTGTGGATAGTTGGTTTTTACGTTGCAAACTGTTGCCAAAAAGCGCGAAAGGATAATAATCGAAACAAGTATAATTGGCTAGGTATCTTCATTTTTAGGAAAAATAATGTCGAAAAATAAACTGTATCTTGTTGTCGCCATCCTTGCCTGGCTTTTTCTCTCGCTTTTCCCCTGGCAGGCGTGGTTTGAAAGCGCTGCCGTTCCCCGCTTTATTTTCGGGTTGCTTCTTTATCTTATCCCAGGCACGCTCACTTTTTTATATATCAGCGAAGACAAAAATTTTTCGCCGCGTGTTTTGCTTGGCGGCTTCGTAGTCTCAATTTTCGCCACGGGTCTGCTTGGGGTGCTTGCGCGTCTCTTTCAATTGAACTTCACATTTATCCGCTGGGGTTTTTCTCTTTGGGGCGCAGCGGCGCTGCTTCTCTTTTTGTTGTGCGATCTCAAAGTTACTTTTCAATTCGAAAAATTTACCTGGTGGGAAATCGTTTCGCTTCTTTTCGCGGCAGGCGGTGTGCTCTATTTTGCCAGCCTTGCCCGCCCGCCGCTGATCCACGACGACGCCTTCACCTACAACGCCCTGCTTTATTATTATCAACACGCCAGCGCGCTTGACTTTCAATTCCCCGCCTCGCTGGATCGTCTCGAAATCCCGCGCTTCTGGATCGCCTATTGGCCATTGGTCGAGGCGATGATCTCTGGACTCAGCAATGTGGATGGACTCATCATCACGGGCGCGTACCTTCCCTACGCCTTGGCTTGTTTCTCTTTCATCGGCATTTACTCCCTCGGACGGACTCTCAACCTCCCGCGTGCCGCAGCCGGACTCGCTATCCTCGCCCAAGGTTTCAGTCTCATGCGCCTGACCAAGTGGAATCAACCCGGCAACCTTTTCTTCCAACGCCTCACCGAAGACAAAGTAGCGGCTGCATTTTTTATTTCAACCATCCTCATTTTGCTGGCTGTGGAATATTTTGAAAAACCCAGCATACGAAAATTAATCCTGATGGGCATTGCCGCTTTGGCAATGGTTTTCACGCACCCAGTCCAATTTGGCATGACCTGCATGATCGTCGGCGTGTATGGATTGCCTTCGCTGTTCGATAAAAATATCCGCTGGAAATATGTTGCATTAATTGCCGTTCTAGCTGCAGTGGTGTTGATTCCCTACACCTTCCGCTTCGGCGGGGGAGAATATTCCCAAACCCTGAGCTTCTCGCTTGAAGATGTCGCTGAAAATGACGAGTTTACGCGCTTCGGTGTCCGCCGAATTGACATGATCGAAGGCACGCAGTTTTACGGTATCTCGCATTATCTAACTCGTGGACTGCCTTACGAAGTAAGTCTGGCTGCTGTCGTCCTCAGCCTCTTTTTCTTCTGGCGGCACAAGTCTGCGCGCTACGTGCTTGCGGCGTTCCTCGTGCTGGGCGTGAGCATGTTTCCCTACACCGGCTGGATCGTCGGCATGTTCACCACACCTTTTCAACTTTGGCGGCTGACCTGGCTCATGCCATTCGGATTGGCATTCGCATTTTTAGCTTGGGCTGGTTTTGAACTGGCGCAAAAGATCAAGCTGGTTGAAAAATGGAAACAATGGATTCAGCCCGCTTTTTATATTTCGATATCTGTCGCGTTGATCGGGCTTGTGGTCTACGTTCGTCCGTGGTCGGCGGGTAACCTCGCCTCCACAAATCTTGACCTGGTCAATGTTTACTCCAATTATGTCAGCACAGCCAAACTTATGAACGAAATGGACGTGGATTCGCCGATCATTATCGGGGCGCCAGATGCCACTGTCAACGCCATCATCCCCAGCCTCACGCTTAAGTTTGTGCCGCTTGTCTTCCGCGTGCAGACTGGCGGGGCGCAGACGAAAATCTGGAAGTCGCTAGTCGGCGATGATATTTCATCTGCAGATCGGCTTGCCCGTTTGCAGGAAAATAATATCGAATACATGCTGATCCGAGGTGAACCCGCGTGGCTCCCTGAGTTCAAGAAAAATTATCCAGATTCAGTTCTTCTTGTTTTCAAAGACCAAAGGTTTAGTTTGTATCAATTGAAACCTTGATCGTCTTTTGTGTTTGCAGACAACCGCCACCTTGAGTGGCGGTTTATTTTTCTCATTCTCTTGACGACTAAAATACCATAGAGTATAGTTACGTGTAACTTTCGGAAAGAAAATGGATAAATTATGTATGAATTCGACAAAACTGACATAAAAATTGTCAATTTACTACTTGAAGATGGACGCATGTCTGCTTCGGAGATGTCCCGCCGTATGGGAGGTGTTTCCGAGCGTTTAATCCGTTATCGTATTGAGCGCATGGTGAACGGGGGGGTAATTCAGATCAGTGCAGTGGTCAGTCCTGAGGCGCTTGGGCTTACTATTAAGGCAGATATTTGGCTTGAAGTGGGCGCAGATCAAGTTCTTGCAGTTGCAAAGAAGATGACCGCATTTGAGAATGTCACTTATGTTGCCTGCGGCATTGGTCAAAATGATGTGAGTATTCAGGTCGTTGCAAAAGACACAGCAGAGATATATTATTTTGTAACAGAAGTGGTTCGCAAAGTGCCAGGGGTGCTTAAGACCACCACTTCCATTGTGCCCATTATTCTCAAAGACGTATACCAGTGGAGGGTTCCGGAAAGAATTGTAAAAGAGATTGATGATAACGAATAAAATCCAACATTTGATTAATCCAAAAGGAGCGATATATGTTTGGTTCGAAAACACAATCACTGCAACAGCGTGCGTTAAAAGTATTGCCATTAGGCGTAAATTCCAACTTCCGTTTTTGGGGAGAAGGCATTACGCCCTACGTTGAGAAAGCAAAAGGCGCACATCTGTGGGATGTTGACGGTAAAAAATATATTGATTATCGCATGGCTTTTGGTCCCATTATTTTAGGACATGCCTACGATGAAGTGGATCAAAAAGTAATCGAAGAAATTCAAAAGGGTGTATTGTTTGCCATGACGGGGGAGTTGGAAGTGGTTGTTGCGGAGATGATCGTCGAGATGGCTCCCGCAATTGAAATGGTGCGTTTTGCATGTTCCGGCACAGAAGCAACCATGCACGCCATTCGCGTTGCGCGCGCATATACCGGGCGCGAACTCATCTTAAAATTCGAAGGAAATTATCATGGATTTCATGACCACACATTATGGTCAACCTATGCGCCGGCAGAAGCGTATGGCAATCGGCGCAGCCCAATTCCCGTACCGGCTTCATCGGGTATTCCGAAATCCATGCGTGAATTTATCATCACACTTCCGTTCAATGACTTTGAAGGTTTCGAGCGTGTCATGCGTTCCTACGGCGACCAAATTGCGGCTGTCATCACTGAACCATGTCAGGGCAATTGTGCGGCCATTAATCCGCAGGATGGTTTTCTTGAACTCATCCGCAAGCAGACTGAAGAACACGGCTGTGTCTTTATCCTGGATGAAGTCAAGACCGGATTCCGTATTGCAAATGGCGGCGCGCAGGAATACTACGGCATCAAACCCGACCTGGCAACTTATGCAAAGGCTTTGGGCAATGGTTACCCTGTGGCGGCTTTTGGTGGCAAGAAAGAGATCATGTCCATTATTGGACATGGCGTTGCGCAAGGCGGAACCTACACCAACAACAAACCCGGAGTTGCCGCCGCGTTCGCAACCTTGAGTTTGTTGAAATCAAAACCGATCTTGAAAACAATCGAAAAACGCGGACAAAGACTCATGGATGGTTTGAAGGAAATCTTTGCCGAGAATGATATTCCCGCTGTATTTACCGGCTATCCCGCCATGTTCTCCTTCTCGCTGGGAGTCGAAGCGGTCAGTTGTCAGCGTGATTGGGCAACGAGCGATCACGACCTTTATCTTTCATTGGCTGAAAAAGCAATCAAACGCGGAGTCATGCCAGACTACGATTCACGTGAACCCTGGTTCATGTGTTACGAACACACCGACGCAGATGTTGATGAAACGTTGAATGTCTACGCGGAAATTGTGAAAGAGGTAAAGAAATAATGGTTAGCAGGTTGGTATGTTTGAACGTTATAACGTTTCAACCTTTAAACTTTCCAACCTGCTAACTTTTAAACAAGGATAAGAATAACATGTCAAACAAACTTACGGCAAAAGAGATCGTTGATCTGAGCAAGGAATACACTTTCTTTTCCTGGTCGGTGCAGTCACAGTCCAGTCCGATTCCCGTTGAAAGGGCGGAAGGTATTTATTTTTGGGATGCCGACGGCAAACGCTATATTGACTTTTCGTCGCAGTTGATGAATACCAATATTGGTCATCAGCACCCGAAGGTGGTCAAAGCCATTCAAGATCAAGCCGGGAAACTATGTTTTGTGCATCCTGGCAGCACAACCGATGTGCGCGCCATGCTCGGCAAAAAGCTCTCTGAAGTGACGCCTGGAAATCTCAAGAAAACATTTTTCGCGCTGGGCGGCTCAGAAGCCAACGAAAACGCCATCAAAATTGCCCGCTTCTACACTGGGCGGAATAAGATTCTAGCCCGTTATCGCTCCTATCACGGCGCGACGCACGGCTCGCTGGCCTTGACCGGTGACTACCGCCGTCTGGCCGTTGAGCCAGTCATGCCGGGCGGCGTGCATTTTCTCGACCCGTTCTGCTATCGCTGTCCGTTTGGGCAGAAGAAAGAATCCTGCAAGCGCGAGTGCATTTCTCATCTCGAAGAAGTCATCAAGTACGAAGGTCCCGATAAAATCGCAGCCATCATTATGGAAGGCGTGGTCGGCTCAAACGGACTGATCGTCCCGCCGGATGATTACTGGCCGCGCGTGCGTGAACTTTGCGACAAATACGGCATCCTGCTGATTTCAGATGAAGTAATGAGCGGCTGGGGACGCACCGGCAAATGGTTCGCCGTCGATAATTGGGACGTCACCCCCGACATCATCACCACTGCCAAAGGCATCACCAGCGGATATGTTCCGCTTGGCGCGGTGATCGTTTCAGACAAGATCGCCGAATTTTTCGAGGATAAATATCTTTACGCCGGTCTAACCTACAGCGGTCACGCATTGGCTTGCGCCGCCGCACTCGCCACGATCGAAGTTTATGAAGATGAAAAACTGCTGGAGAATGCGGTGACGGTGGGCAAGTATCTCGGCGAATGTCTTGAGCAACTCAAAGACAAACATCCTTCTGTCGGTGACGTGCGTTATATCGGCTTGTTCTCGACCCTCGAATTGGTATCCAACCGCGAGAGCAAGGAACTCATGCCGGCCAGCGTCATGGGCGAAGTCGGTAAATTTTTGCGCGCGAATGGACTGTTCACCTTCATCATGGCCAACAACATGGGCAGTATGCTTTTTGTCGTCCCGCCGCTGTGCATCACCAAAGAACAACTTGACGAAGGTTTGGCAATTGTGGACAAGGCATTGGAAGTTGCAGACGCCGCTGTGAAATAACATAACTGTTTATTTGTCATTGCGAGCCGCCGTTCTTGTACTTTGGCGGCGCGGCAATCTTTTTTGAATTGAAGTACTCGTAAAATAGAAGCAATGACATTTATATTGTATAAAAATTAGGAGAAAATATGAGCGAACAACTAGAATTACAAAATTACGTCAATGGCAAATGGGTATCCTCTGCGTCTGGAAAATTCCGCGATGTGCCGAACCCGGCAACTGGGGAAATTTTGGCGAAAGCGCCGGCCTCTTCAGCCGCTGAATTGGATGAAGCCGTTCAGTTGGCGCACAAGGCTTTTCAAGATTGGCGCAAAGTTCCAGTAACCAAACGCATCCAATATCTTTTTGCTTTGAAGACATTGCTCGAAGCCAACGTCGAAGATTTGGCGCGCATTATTACCCTCGAACATGGCAAGACAATGGATGAGTCACGCGGCGAGATGCGCCGTGCGATTGAAAATGTTGAGGTCGCCTGCGGAACCCCGATGCTGATGATGGGTGACGTGGTCGAAGACGTAGCCCCCGGCATTGACGAATTCATGATCCGCCAGCCGCTGGGCGTGGTGGGCATTATCTCGCCCTTCAACTTCCCGGCCATGATCGCCTTTTGGTTTATTCCGTACGCAGTTGCCACCGGAAACACGGCTGTGGTCAAGCCGTCGAGCCGCGTGCCGATTACGATGGACAAGCTGTTTCGGCTGATGGAAGAAGCGGGCTTTCCGGCGGGCGTGGTCAACATGGTGCATGGCGGCGCAGATATTGTGAACGGGATGCTCGACCATCCGATGATTAAGTCGATCAGCTTCGTTGGTTCGACGGAGGTAGCCAAGCACGTTTACAGCCGCGGAACAGCCAACGGTAAACGCGTCTCTGCGGCAGGCGGAGCAAAGAATCCGGTGCTGATTCTGCCCGATGCAGATGTCGAAACCACCACAGCCATTATGATGGACAGCGCCTTCGGGTGCTCAGGTCAACGTTGTTTGGCGGCATCCACTGCCATTATGATCGGCGGCGCAGATAAGATATTTATTCCGGCTTTTGCTGAAGCAGCCACGAAAAGAGTCACAGGATACGGGATCCAGCCCGAAGTGCAGATGGGTCCGGTTATCAGTCCACAAGATAAAGCCCGCATCGAGAATCTAATCCAGCAAGGCTTGAACGAAGGCGCGGAAATGTTGGTGGACGGACGCAACGCGGTCATCCCCGGTTATGAGAATGGCAACTTCATCAAGCCGACCATTTTGGTGGATACTCCGGTTAATGGAATTATTGCTACCACCGAGGTTTTTGGCCCGGTTCTGGGTATTATGAGTTGCAATACGGTGGAAGATGCGATCAAGATTATGAATGAGGGTGAGTACGGCAACATGGGTTCCATTTTCACTCGAGATGGTTCTGCCGCGCGCAAGTTCCGCAACGAGGCAGATGCCGGCAACATAGGCATCAACATTGGCGTTGCCGCCCCGATGGCGTTTTTCCCATTTAGCGGTTGGAAGAATAGTTTCTTCGGCGACCTGCATGGACAGGGGAAACACGCCATTGAGTTCTTCACACAGACCAAGGTTGTGATCGAACGCTGGCCGCGCGAATGGAGCAGGAAGTTCTAGGAATTTACAAACCCTAAAAGTCTATTGGACTTTTAGGGCTTGTGCTTAATCCAACCCGCCGAGGGCGGGATACTGCACAAAGGAGAATGAAGATGGATCTAGAAGGCTATAAATATATTTGGTTGATCGTGACTTTCATCGTGGGCTTCTTTGCCGTGCGCATGGGGGTCGGCATTTGGGCTTCACGTAAAGTCTCAAACGCCGCCGACTATATTGTGGCTGGGCGCAGCCTGCCCATCTACATGGTCGGCGCTTCGGTGATGGCGACCTGGTTCGCCGCTGAAACATTGATGGGTGCTTCATCCACTGGCTATCAGTACGGTTTTCAAGGCGTCATTTTTGACCCATTTGGAGCGGCTGCCTGTCTCTTTATTTCAGGCTTTTTCTTCACCCGCATGATGCGCCGCGCCCGTTACCTGACCGTGGTGGACTTCTTCGAGCGTCGCTATGGCGACAGGATGACCGTGTTTGCCTCCATCGCGCAGTTGATGACCTACTTCGTGTGGACGGCAGCGCAGTTTGTTGCGGCTGGCACCATCGTCAACGCCCTCTTCCCCAATATTCCGCTTGGAGTTGGCGTGGTGCTGATTGCGGTGTGGGTGACCGGCTATACCATGCTTGGCGGTATGTTGGCTGATACCCTGCTCGACTTTATGCAGATGTTCTTCACCGCTGGCGGTATGGCTCTGATTTTCTTCTTTGTACAGGGCGCAGTTGGCGGCTGGGAAGGCATCACCAGTATTACTTCAACGCTCTACAATCCCAAGCCGTTTACGCTCCTGCCTGATATGGCGGGCGAGGCTGGTTATCTCGGTTACTTTGGCGCAAGCGGTTGGATGTACTGGGGCGCGGCTTGGATGGCGATTGGTCTTGGCTCTGTGCCGACCCAGGATCTATTCCAGCGTTCGATGTCTGCCCGCAACGAATCCACCGCTGTCTGGGGTACTTACCTCGCGGGCGTGTTGTATCTCTTCTTCGGCATCATGTCTCCCCTGGTTGGCATTATGATGTTCAAACTCGACCCGAACCTGGTCAACCCTGATAGTGTGTTGGTACATGCTGCAATTACCTACGTTCCGCCCGTCCTGACGGCGCTTTTCATGGCAGCGTTGGCTTCGGCGTTGATGAGCACCTCCGATAGTTCCCTGCTGGCGGGCGCATCGGTTGTGACCCAGAACTTGTTCCCGCTCTTTGGCAAAAAACTGGAACCAGCTAATGAAGTGAAGTGGACGCGCATCATGGTGCTGATTAACGGCATTATTGGCGTTGCGGTGGCGCTCTACGCGCAGGTCATTTATGAACTGGGCGTCGTTGCCTGGACGCTCCTCCTCGTTGGTTTGTTCGTGCCGTTTGCTTTTGGCATGTACTGGAAGAAAGCAAACCAGTGGGGCGGCGTAGCTTCTGTGGTTGGCGGTTGGGGCAGCTGGGCACTTTTGACCTGGGTTGCTTATAAGTTTGGCTTGGGCGGCGAATCCACGGGGCTGATCTGTTCCGGCGGCGACCTGAGCCTGCTGACTGCATTCTCCGAAGAGTGGTGGTGCGGCTTCTGGGACGCAGTCTACATTGCATCCTTCCCGGCGTTTTTCATCTCGCTCTTCGCTATGATTGTGGTTTCATTGGCAACTCAGAAACAGGACGTGCCCAAGCCAACCACCGACGTGGATGGCAACGTGATGGATACCAACCCCTTCAACTATTTGGGCATCATTAACCTCAAGGACGCGCTCCGCAAACTGCGCCCCGAAGAATACGATCAATAGAAAGAAAGCCGCTAAAGGTTTGTCAAACCTTTAGCGGCTCTAAACCCAAAGGAGAAAGATATGCCCCAAAATTTGAACTCTGCACAAGAATATGCACAAAAATGGCTGGAGATCATCAAGAATCCTGAACGCCCGCCGGAGGATATGGGTAAATGGATTATTGAACAGTCTATGCAAAACTTTGCCGAATATTTCAACAAAGGCTGGCTGGATTATCGCAAATCGGTCACCCAGTCTGGACAATGGGCTGCCACTGAATGGACGGGACGCGGCGCAACTTTTGAAGATGTGCTGGGGCGCAAATTCATTGACTTCCTCGGCGGCTTCGGCATGATGGACTTGGGCTGGAGTCACCCCGAAATTGTGGCGGCGGTGCAGTCTCAACTGCTTCGCACCCCAATGCCCAGCCAGGAATTGATTGATCCGCTGCGCGGCGTGCTTGCCAAGCTGATGGCTGATATCACCCCCGGTGACTTAAAGTACGCCTGGTTTGGAGCCAGCGGCACAGAAGCCATTGAAGCCGCGATCAAGTTTGCCAAAGTTTATACCCAGAAGCCAGCCTTCATCGTGGCGGTCAAGGCTTTCCACGGCAAGACCATGGGCGCGCTCTCGATGTTGGGCAAGGCTGATTATCGTGTTCCGCCCGGTATTTTGTATGGCGGACCTGTCTACCATGTGCCGTTTGGAGATGCCGCCGCAGTCGAGAAGCAACTTGAAATCTGCGAGAAGATCGGCGTCGGCGTGGCAGCCGTGCTGATGGAGCCGATTCAGGGTGAGGCGGGCGCAATCGTTCCTCCCGATGACTTCTGGCCCCGCATCCGCGCTGCTACGAAGAAACACGGCGCCCTGCTCATCGCCGACGAAGTACAGACCGGCTTGGGGCGTACAGGCAAGTTATGGGGCGTGGATCATTGGGATGTCGTCCCCGACATCATCGCGGTTGCCAAGTCACTCGGCGGCGGCGTCATGCCCATCTGCTCGGTCATCACCACCGAAGAAATTTTCGCGCCGTTCATGTATCCCAATCCATTCCTGCAAACCACCACTACTGGCGGCGGCGCGCTGGCATGTTCCGCAGCCATTGCCGCCATCAACGTCACCGTGCGCGACCGGCTGTGGGAAGTCGCCGCCGAGAAGGGCGATTACATCATGGGTCACGTGAATGAACTTGCGGCGAAATATCCGAAGGTTTACGAGAAAGTCACCGGCAAAGGCTTGCTCATTGGTCAACATTTCCAGACCCCAGAAATTGGCGGGCAGGTGGCAGCCGAAGCGTTCAAGCGCGGCGTTCTTGTGGCGGGCGCTCTCACCAGCGCACAAACCATCCGCATCGAGCCGCCGTTGGTCATCACCTACGACGAAATCAATCAGGGACTTGCCAGCCTGACCGAAGCGGTCGAAGCTGTAGCCAAGACGGTCTAAGTTATATTACTGTTGCAAGTTTTGCCTGTGGAGCAGAGATACGCTCCACAGGCATTTTAATTTAACTGATATGCTGCACTTTCAATCCCGAAGGGATGGTAGGATTGTAGAAAATTATGCATGAAAGACAAAATCCCGAAGGGATGACATGGCGTGTGCAAAAAAGTAGGACACCCCTTCGGAGTTTCTGCGTTTAAAATACAACCAGGATTTTTTTAGTGGTGGTAGATAGGCAAAGGGTGATGAAGACTCGATAATATCTAAAACAACCTTCTTTATTTAGCAGGCGTCTTTCAATGATGGAGGAAGATATGAATAAAAAACTGTCGCAGTTTCTTGTAATTGCAAGCTTGGTGTTGGCGGCATGTGGCGATGGTGACATCCCTTCGACAACTGTATTCGCCGAAGATACAGAAGCCTCCAAGCTCACATCAACGGGCTATACATGTCCTGAACCAGAATTTCTTATGCAGGTAACTTCCACCGAACTTAACCTTTTCGTGTGGACAGAGTTTATCCCGGCCGAGATGGTTGAATGTTTTGAGCTGGTTTACGGAGTTAAAGTAAATCTTGATGAATACTCCAGCAACGAAAAAATGTTCGACAGGATTTCCGCTGGCAACTCAAATTATGATCTTGTTCAACCTACTGACTATATTATTGCAATGATGACGCGTCAGGACCTCTTGCAGGAACTGGATCATGCCAGGCTGCCTGTGTTGAAGAATTTTAATCCGAGCTATCTTGATTTTGATTTTGACCCGGGGAATAAATACACGATTCCATATTTGGTTGGCACAGATGCGATCATTGTTAATACAAGTAAAGTTGATAATATTCCGCAATCGTGGGCTGACCTTTGGAAGCCGGAATATGCGGGGCGCATGGTATTTCTGGATGATTCGCGCGCGGTGATCGGGCTTACTTTGTTGACGCTCGGTTACGATGCCAACACAACGGATTCCGCGCAGCTTGCAGAAGCCAGAAAAAAACTGATTGAACTGATTCCAAATATCAAGCTGTTCGATAGTGACAGCCCGCAGACGGCTCTTGTTGCGGGCGCGGTTGATCTTGGTGTGACATGGACAGGTGAAGCCTATCTTGCTCAACAGCGAAACCCCGCCATTCAATATGTTTTTCCAGCCGAAGGTGCGATTCTCTGGCAGGATAACTGGGCCATGCTCAAGGACGCTCCGCACTCCGATGCTGCTTACGCCTGGTTGAACTATATCAATCAGCCCAATATTTTTTGGATGGTTATCCGCGATTGGCCTTATACAAATCCAAATCAAGCCGCATTGGATTTTGCCAAAGATAATCAAATGAAGGTCGCGGATGTAACTGGCAATGAAACTACGTTGTCTGCCATTTATGATGCATATATTGCATCCCCGATCACCAATGTTCCCGCCAGCGTTATTAAGAATGGGCACCGCATAACAGATGTGGGTGAGGCGGCTTTGCTGTACAATGATATTTGGATTGAAATAAAGGACGGTCAGTAGAAATTATTCGCAGTTGACTTGTCAAATCCTTGTTCTGCCAGTAAAAATCATTCTTTTGTATATTAACTTGTGAATAATGACTAATCGTCATAAAAATATTGACTTTGATGCAAAAAAGGAATAAAATAAACCAATGGAAAGCGTAATCGGTAATAACCAGTCCGGGCGTCTTGATAATATAGACCAGTCAATTATTGAAGCCATGCAAAAAGATGGACGGGAAGCATTTGCCCAGATCGCTGAGAAACTCAACGTTTCGCCGGGTATGATCCGCCAGCGTTACAACCGCCTTGTCGAACTTGGCTATCTCAAAGTTGTGGCGGTTACAAATCCGCTCATGATGGGAATTCGCACGATGGCTCTGATCGGCATCCATACCGAAGGAAACAAGATGTTGCAGGTTGCTGAGAAGATATCCGAACTTGAAGAGGTTGTTTATCTTGTGGTTGTAAGCGGACGTTACGACATTATTTGTGAGGTTTTTTGTCGAGATCATGAAGACCTGCTCAAATTTCTGACAGAAAAACTTGCAAAAATAGAGGGCATCCGCGAGACTGAATCTTTTATGCATTTGAAGATCGTGAAAGAAATTTATTTTTAGTGAATTCCCGCTGTACTCTGGCTTCAAGCCTGATGCAGCGGATTTTTTATTATCCATCGTCATTCTAACTCGTGGTAACGCGGGTTATAAAATCAAAATGGAGTGCAGATCATGAAGATATTGCTCGTTGGTGTGGGTGGAGTAGGGGAAGCGATTGCGGCGATTGCAAAGCCGCGCGCCTGGATGGAACAAATGGTGCTCGCAGATTACAACGTCAAACGCGCTGAAGAAGTGCAGAAAAAATTGGGAGACAGCAAGCGTTTCCCAGTTGAATTCATTGACGCGAGTAACCAGCAAATGATCGAAGACCTCGCCAAAAAATATGGCGTGGATTTGATCATGAATTCCGTTGATCCTATTTACAATGAACAGATATTCGATGCCGCATTTAACGCCGGTGTGAAATATATGGATATGGCAATGACTTTGTCCAAGCCGCATCCAACCGACCCGTTCAACAAGACCGGCATCAAACTTGGCGATTATCAATTTGAAAAAGCCAAGGATTGGGAAGCGAAAGGCTTGCTTGCCCTCGTCGGTTGCGGAGTTGAACCCGGCATGGCTGACGTATTCGCCCGCTACGCCCAGGATCATCTCTTTGATGAGATCGAAGAACTTGGCATCCGCGACGGCGCTAACATCACCATCGAAGGCTATGAATTTGCCCCCAACTTCTCGATCTGGACAACCATCGAAGAATGTCTCAACCCGCCCGTGATCTGGGAAGAAGGTAAAGGCTGGTTCACCACCGAGCCATTCTCTGAACCCGAAGTTTTTGACTTCCCCGAAATCGGTCTTGTGGAAGTGGTCAACGTGGAACATGAGGAAGTCTTGCTCATGCCGCGCTGGCTCAAGACCAAACGTGCCACCTTCAAGTATGGTCTCGGTGACCAGTTCATCGGCGTGCTCAAAACTCTGCACATGCTGGGTCTCGACAACAAAGAAAAGATCACGGTCAAAGGCATGCAAGTTGCTCCGCGTGATGTGGTCGCTGCCTGTTTACCCGACCCCGCCTATTTAGGTGATAAAATGTCTGGGAAAACATGCGCTGGAACTTGGGTCAAAGGCAAAAAAGATGGCAAGGATCGTCAGGTCTATCTTTACCAGGTGGCAGATAACGCCGAGTGTATGAAGGCTTGGGGATGCCAGTCAGTAGTAGCGCAGACCGCTTTCAACGCCGTCATCGGCATGGATTTGCTCCAGAGCGGCAGTTGGAAAGGCGTAGGTGTTTTGGGTCCCGAAGCCTTCGCGCCTGAACCGTTTATGGAGAAGATGGCTGATTACGGCTTCCCGTACGGCATCAAAGAAATGTAGCACCCGATTTTGTTAAATTATCCCCTGCCCGTATCGAAACCACGGGCGGGGGGTGTAATTTAAAATCTCAGAGGAAAAAATTGGAGGAGCAAAAGATGTCAAAAAGTAATGGAAGTGGCGATGCAGTTATTTCGCGGGAGGCGAAGAAGTTAAAGCGTGGGTTGACTTTGATTCCGCTCACAGGCTTGATTTACTTTACGGTCTGCGGAGGATCGTTTGGTATTGAACCGCTTGTCGGGTATGCGGGTCCTGGCTTGGCGCTTTTGTTGATTGCGCTCACACCCCTTATTTTCAGCCTGCCCAACTTGTTGATCGTGCAGGAACTCCAAACGATGATGCCTGCCCAGGGCGGATATTATCATTGGATCAAACGCGCCTTCGGGCCATTTGCCGGTTTTCTGGCAGGCTGGAACAACTGGGTCGTTTCCTGGCTGGATGTGTCTATTTACCCGGTGTTTGCCGCGATGTATTTAAGCGCATTCATCCCCGCCCTGGATTCTGGCACCAAACTCTTTGGGATTGAACTTCCCGCCAGCTTTTTGCAATGGCTTGTAGCGGTTGTGATGATCTGGTTCGTGGCCTGGCTTCAGATCCGCGGCTCGCGCGTCACCGGCTTCTTCACGAATTCGCTCGGCGTTATCATGATCATTCCCCTCATGATTTTGGCTGCGCTTGGGTTCTACGCTTGGTACAAGTCAGGCGTAACCGTGCATTTGCCATTTTTACCGGGCGGCGAGGGCGTCAACTTTGGGTCACTGACTGCCGCGTTTAGCACCGGCTTGTTTGTAGTAATGTGGAATTACATGGGCTGGGAATTGCCTTCCGCTGCGGGTGATGAAGTGGTTGACCCGCGCAAGACCTATCCGCGTGCCATGGCGATTGTGCTGGTTCTCGCGATCCTGACCTACTCGCTTCCTGTACTTGGTTCCTTGTATGGCGGCGCCGGTGAGGATGGACGTTATGCCATGTGGGGAATTTCTGCCAGCGACGATACAGTGGGTGTTGGCGCCGACGTGGAAGGTTATGGCGTTACGTCAGAGCAGATTGACAGATGGGGCTCTTCTTCTTCAGATGCCACCGGTTGGGAATTCCCGCAAATTGGTCAGGCAGTCGCTGGCAAAATTACCGGCGATATTAATTCTCCGCTGGCATTATTTATGGTGACCATTTTGACAATCTCGGCAGTGCTTTCCATGCTTGGATTGTTCATCGGCAACAGCTTGGGCGGCAGCCGCGTACCGTTTGCGTTGGCTGAAGATGGCATGTTCCCGCGCTGGATGGTCAAAGTTCATCCCAAGCATGGTTCACCTTATATTTCCATTTTGGTGGTGAGCGTAATCTACACCATATTTGCGACCAACGCTTTCGAGTTCCTGGTGGTTGCTGATGTGTTCCTGCAACTGCTGGTGGTGCTGGCTGAAATTGCTGCCCTGTGGGTTTTGCGCCGCACCGAGCCGGATCGCCCGCGCACCCGCGTGCCCGGCGGAATGCCCGGCCTGGTTCTGGCTTCGGTCAGTTTGGCTGGCATCATCTTGATCGCTTTTTATAGCCAGATCGCCGATGCAGGTTGGGGTTCGATTGGCGTAGCGCTGGCTTTGATGGCGATTGGTGTTGTGTTGTATTTCCCCATCCGCAAGATTTACAAACCCGGCATTCACGATGTGGATCCATTTGAGCAATCAGCGGAAGAAGAGTAATTTTTGTTAATAAGTAATTGACTAAGCGGGATGCGATAACTTTTATAGTGTGCAAGCAAAAGGTGTCAGGCAGCGAGAGGCAAAAGCGAACGCGCAGAGACAAGTTTTTGCCATTCGCCGCTCATCCAAGCCGTTCGCGCTTTGGCGGTCAAAATTGCGCCATCCAAATTCCATTGCGCACCGGGTAGTTTTAGC
>CAMCQT010000070.1 GCA_945877125.1 Candidatus Brevifilum fermentans
GACGATGGACAATAGACCGTATGGTCTGCGGTCCATCGTCCACCGTCTAAATATTAACAGGGGAAACAACCCAAAGGGCGGAAAAACTCAATTAACCAGAATCAACTATCAGTTAAAAGAAACTGCGGATTATCCTGATTAGGGTATGCCTTCCATCACTGGCTTATATTTTGTCCCGTGCTATACTTCATTTTGTGAAATATTTCACCTACAAGGACTTAATATGACAAATGAAGATCCCAGAATTCTTGAGTTAAGAAAGATCCGCGCCAAAGCGCTTGAAGGCGGCGGCGAGGAACGAAACAAGAAGCAAAAAGCCAAGGGCAAAATGACCGCCCGTGAACGAGTTGAGCTATTGCTCGACCCCGGCACCTTCAACGAGATCGAGCCATTCATCACGCATCAAGGCGATGAATTGGGGTTGTTGAAGGATAAGTTTTACGGTGACGGCGTTATCACCGGCTACGGACAGATCAACGGGCGGACAGTTTATTTATATTCACAAGATTTTACAATTTACGGCGGCACACTGAGCGAGATGCAATCACACAAGATTTGCCGTGTGATGGATCTGGCAGTCCGCAACGGCGTGCCGTTCATTTCGCTGATCGACTCAGGCGGCGCGCGCATTCAAGAAGGCGTGCGCTCGATGGGCGGTTATGCCGAAATGTTCAGACGCAACGCGCAATACTCCGGCGTGATTCCGCAAGTCAGCGTGATGCTGGGACCATGCGCCGGCGGCGCGGCATACTCCCCCGCCCTGACCGACATGGTCATCATGGTCGAAAAATCCTCGTTCATGTTCCTGACCGGGCCAGATGTGATCAAAGCCGTCACCGGTGAAATCATCGACTCTGAATCTTTAGGCGGCGCGAGCGTGCATACCTCAGTCAGCGGTGTGGCGCATTTGAGCGTGCCAAGCGAAAAAGCCGCGCTGGAAATGGCGCGACATTTCCTCTCGTACCTGCCTTCCAACAACGTGGAAAATCCGCCTTTTGTTCAGCCCACAGATGACCTTGGGCGCATGGACGAATCGCTCAACAGCATTATTCCGCTTGAAGCGAACGAGCCGTACATCATGCATCAGGTGATCGAAAAGATCGTCGACAACGACACCTGGCTCGAAATTCAACCCGACTGGGCGCGCAATGCCATCATAGGGCTGGCGCGCATCGGCGGGCACAGCGTGGGCATTGTGGGACAGGAACCCTCCATCATGGCCGGCGTGATCGACATTGACGCCGCCGACAAAATGACGCGCTTCGTGCGCATGTGCGACTGTTTCAATATTCCGCTCGTCACCTTCGTTGACTCGCCCGGCTTCCTGCCCGGCATCGCGCAGGAACACGGCGGCATTATTCGTCACGGCGCGAAACTTTTGTACGCCTACTCCGAAGCCACTGTGCCGAAGATCTGCGTCATCACGCGCAAGGCGTATGGCGGCGCGTACGTGGTGATGTCGAGCAAGTATCTCGGCACCGATGTGACCTACGCGTGGCCCTCGGCTGAGATCGCAGTGCTCGGCGCGGAAGGCGCGGCAAATATTTTGTTCAAGAAGCAAATCGAATCCGCGGCAGACCCTGCCGAAGAACGCAAGAGACTCGCCGCAGACTACCGCGAAAAATTCAACAACCCATATTACGCGGCATCCACTGGCTATGTAGACGACATCATCGAGCCGCGCGAATCGCGTCCGAAGATCATCGCGTCCCTTTCAGCGCTCCGCGACAAGTACGCCCCCGCCCCCCCGCGCAAGCATGGGAATATTCCTGTCTAGCATGTCATTGCGAGGAGGGCGCTCTCCCCGACGAAGCAACCTCCACAATAGGAGATTGCTTCGGGCAAAAGATAAGAACGCCCTCGCAATGACATAAATGGATAATATATGACTGACTTAATTCTCTCCCTCGAAATCACCGCCCTCGGCATGGGACTTGTCTTTGGCGCCATCCTTTTGCTTTGGCTGATGATGGTTCTGCTGACTACTTTAACAGCGGATAAAAGCCCCGCACCCACCTCGCCCGAGCCTGATTCTGTTTCAGAAACAGGGTTCAAGGCTCAAGCCGCCACGCTGGCTGTGGCAATTGCCCTTGCAGAACAGGGTCAATCCACCGCGCACCCATTGCCTGAGCCGCCCACCGCAATTGTCTCTGCCTGGCAACTGGGCATGAGAACAAGTCAACGCGCGCAAAAAGGAAATTTTAGAAGCCGCTAAAAACGGAGCGCGGACTTTAGTCCGCAATTATCAGCACAAGCGGACTAAAGTCCGCAGTCCGAGGAATGTTATGAAATATAAAATCACAGTGAGCAACACAACCTACGAAGTTGAAATTGAGAATATCAACGCGCGCCCCGTCATTGCCTTTGTGGATGGCGATCGGTTTGAGGTAATGCCCGAGCACAGCAACCCTGCTGAGGCGGCGAAAGAAGCGGGTGAGATAAAAAATAAGGCGGAGAAAAAATCTTTTAATCCGAATCAACCCGCAGTGATTTCCCAATCTCCCAATCTCGCATTAAACGGCAACGCCCAAACCGCTCCACTGCCTGGAACGGTGATCGAAGTTTTTGTGAAGGCTGGCGAAAAAGTGGAAGCGGGACAAGTGATCCTCATCATTGAAGCGATGAAGATGAAAAACAGCATCCGCTCGGTTTACAGCGGAACGATCAGCGAGGTGCTTGTCAGCGCGGGACAAAGTGTGGCGCACAAACAGGCGTTGATCAAATTTGCAGAAACGGGCGAGGCGGCATGGATTTAAGCTCACTGCTTCCCGAATTGCTAAAAGGATTTACGCATTTCACAATCGGCAATGCGGTGATGATTTCTGCCGCATTGGTATTAATTTATCTGGCGGTGTTCAAAGAGATCGAGCCGGTATTGCTGCTGCCTATCGGCTTTGGATGTTTGCTGGCGAATATTCCGCTTTCAGGCATGACCGCGGTTGAGGGCATGATGGGCGTTTTATATGACGCCGGCATCAAGACCGAATTGTTCCCCCTGCTGATCTTCGTCGGCGTGGGCGCAATGATCGACTTCTCGCCATTGCTCGCGCAACCGCGCATGGTATTGCTCGGCGCAGCGGGACAGTTTGGAATTTTTGGCACACTCATTCTGGCAGTTTTATTGGGCTTCCCATTAAATCAAGCCGCGTCCATCGGAGTCATCGGCGCAATTGACGGGCCGACTTCGATCTTCGTTGCCACCAAACTTGCGCCCGAATTGCTCGCCCCCATTGCAGTTGCCGCATATTCGTACATGAGTTTGATCCCCATTATTCAACCGCCCATCATGAGATTGTTGACCACCAAAAAAGAGCGTTTGATCAGAATGGAATATGCGCCCAAACCCATTTCAAAAACAACGTTGATATTCTTTCCGATTGTTCTAACAATCGTTGTCGGCTTGCTGGTACCGGAAGCCACGCCGTTGATCTCGATGCTGATGCTCGGAAATTTGCTCAAGATGTCTGGCGTAGTGGATCGGTTGAGCAAAGCCGCAGAGAATGAGATCATCAACATTGCCACGCTATTTTTAGGGCTGGCAATCGGCGCCACCATGAACGCGGCCGCATTCCTCAACTTTGACACAGGCAAGATCATGATTCTGGGTTTGTTTGCCTTCGTGTTGGATACGGTTGCAGGATTGTTGTTCGGAAAATTGATGTGTGCAGTCACAGGCGGAAAGATCAATCCGCTGATCGGCGCGGCGGGCATCTCCGCTTTTCCGATGGCTGGCCGCATTGCCGCAAAAATGGCGCAGGAGGAAGACCCTGATAATTTTATCCTCATGCACGCGATGGGCGCGAATACCGCTGGTCAACTGGGAAGTGTAATCGCGGGCGGAATTTTACTTTCGGTAGTGAGTAAGATGTTGGGGATATAAGAAAAAGGGAGAAGTAAAAAGTGAGGAGTGAGAGGAAAGATCATCATAAGGTCTTTCCTCTTTTTATTTTGGGTAGTGGGTCAATATAAGTGATGTTCTTCCTGTAGTGGCGACTTTAGTCGCTTATGCACCGCAAAAACACGACTGAAGTCGTTACTACGCAAACCCATCACTTACCCAATACCACTATCTTATTTTGTGCAAAATCTCAGGGTATATAATATTCAAGAAAGATGAAATTTGCGCTATAATCAAAGTTGTCTGACAATTGAAAACTCAGGAGAAACCCATGACCACAATTGACCTCACAATTCACAAAGACCGCCGCGCCCGCGCGATTCAACGCGCAAAAGAGCGCAATATTATCATCCCAACTTATGCCCAAATGAAAGACCCATCAAAAATTCCTGCAAAAATTAAAGAGGAATTGAAGGGAATCGGACTCTGGGACATTCACCCGCGGAATCTGTTCCGAATCAACTGGCACAACCAACCCACCGCCACTGGCGGCGCCTATGGCGGAGTCAATTTCATTGAGCTTCCGTCTTCGCTGACGGGGGTCAAGGCACGCATCATTGCCGTCGTTGGCAAATGGTTCCCAACCGGCGCACACAAAGTCGGCGCGGCGTTTAGTTGTCTCGTGCCGCGTTTGGTCACAGGTCAATTTGACCCGACCACGCAGAAAGCAGTCTGGCCCTCCACGGGTAACTACTGCCGCGGCGGAGCGTATGATTCCGCTTTGCTGGCATGTGAGTCGATTGCCATCCTGCCCGAAGGCATGTCGAAGGAAAGATTCGAATGGCTCGAAAAAGTGGCAGGCGAAACGATCAAGACCCCCGGCACTGAATCCAATGTAAAAGAAATTTTCGACAAGTGCTGGGAATTGAAAAAATCGGGTCAAGACCTGATGATCTTCAACCAGTTCGAAGAATTCGGCAATTATCTCTGGCACTACGAAGTGACCGGTCATGCGATGGAAGAAGTGTTGAAACAGGTTATGGGACCCAACGACCGCTTCCGCGCCATGGCTTCTGCCACAGGTTCAGGCGGAACCATTGCCAGCGGCGACTATCTCAAGCAAATTTATCCCGAAAGCAAGATCATCGCCAGCGAAGCCCTGCAATGTCCCACCCTTTTAGAGAACGGCTTTGGCGCGCATCGCATCGAAGGCATCGGCGACAAGCACGTCCCCTGGGTTCACAACACCAAGAACACCGACTTCGTGACCGCCATCGACGATAACGCCGTGGTTAACCTTGCCCGCCTCTTCAACGAAGAGAACGGACGCGCTTATCTTGTGGAAAAGGGCGTTCCCGAATCCACCATCGCCGACCTTGAACTGCTCGGCTTCTCTGGCATCGCCAATGTGCTTTCCTGCATCAAAGTTGCCAAGTACTACGAGATGGACGAAAACGATGTGATGATTACGATGCTGACTGACTCGATGGAACTCTATCGCTCGCGGATGCATGAAATGCACGAAGAGTTTGGTCAATACAGCGAGAATGACGCCGCTGGCGACTTTGCCCGCTACCTGCATGGTCAGTCCACCGACAACATGCAAGAACTCACCTACACCGAGCGCCGCCGTGTTCACAACCTGAAATATTACACATGGGTCGAACAACAAGGCAAGTCCTACGCGGAAATTCAGGAACAATGGTACGCCCCCAATTACTGGACAGATGTCCAAAAGCAAGCTGATGAAATTGATGAGCTGATCGTCGAGTTCAACAAGGAAGTTGGCTTGTCCTAAAACGTAAAAATCTAGAAAGTAAACCTCCGAGGTCTTGAAGACCTCGGAGGTTTTTTACATCGCCGACAGCCCGATCATCAATAACCCAATCCCGATCATCTGGATCAGATGAAAAACTCCATTGTTATCGAAGTGCCAAAATATTGCTTTGCCAGCCTTGCCTGTGGCTTGAATCACTGCCGAAAGAATGGTGACAAAAATTCCAGCCACCATCCATTCCACGCCAGACAAAGGTGACGTGAACAAAAGGTAAATATAAACGCCAAGCGCAAAAAGCATAGCAACAGCTTCGTAGGCGATAAAGGTCATGAATGTGCCTGGCTTCCAGACGGTGACGAGGAAAAATCCAAAGCCGACGACCAGCATCACAGGCAGGGATTTGCTCGCAAGCGCCGCTCCACTCAGATCAAACAAAGCGCCCACGACGAACAATCCAAGCGCCAATCCCAAAGATAAGTTGATCGGCATCCAAAAACGGTCGTTGGTTTTCAGGGTCATCTCAAAGCCATGCGCGACTGCGGCGATGAAAGAAGAGAACGCCAGCAGACCAAATGTCCACGCCCATACATCGGATTTGAAGCCTGAGAATTGAGAGAGTTGAATTGCGGCGTAGGCAGAAAGCAAGCCCATGAAAATATCGGTCACAGCGGTCACACGTTCAAACGGGGAATGATGAATCAGCATGGGATTTTTCCTGTGGCAAGCGCGTACATCCTTTGCAAAAGAGAGTTGGAGTCGGTGGTGTCGTGTGCGAGTTCCCAGACCATCACGCCGCCGAGTTCTTCGCCCATTGCAAAACACACCTTGTCTTGAATCGTTTCCAGCCCGTTGAAATAGACTCCATCCACTTCATCCATGCTGGATGCGGGTTGATATTGTTCCATAATTTCGGCATAAGACAGCACACGATAAGGCGGCTGCATATTGCGCCCATAAAATGGAACGCCGAGAATCAACTTCTGCGCGGGGATGCCTGCATCCAAAAATAATTGGACATCGTCCACAGCCTGCTCGTAGGTGGCGTGTTTTGCGGCGCGGTCGTAGGACATGATGTGAACACGGTCAACGACGGCAAAATCAGCCAGCGGAAAACTTGGGTCGGCGGGCAGGGCAACGCTGACGGATATTCCGCGGGCTGAAAGTGCCACTTGGGTTTCGGTCAGCAGGGAAATATAATTTGAAAATTCGGTGTCGGTTTGGGGAAACTCCCAATCGAAATCTGCTCCGTCGAGGTTGTGGGTGAGCAAATAGCCCAGCAGATTTTCAATGAAGGCGCGGCGCGTGTTTGGCTTTGCGGTCAATTCGGCGAAGTCATTTCCGCGCTCCCAGCCGCCGATGGAAAGGTGGATGCGTGTTGCGTGTTCCGTTTTGAGTTGTTGCAGGCTTTGCCATGTTTCTTCGTTTAGACGCGAAGTGTCAAGAGTCCCATCGGCGCGGGGTTCGGCGGAGAAGTAGAGAATGTCTGTCAGGCTTTGCGCCCATGCGGGATTCAACTCGCGGTAGTCGGGGAAGTAGCCGATGACTGCAAATGGCGCGAGTGCGGGAGACTCTGTCGGCGTGGGAGATGCTGTCGAAACAGAGTCAGGCTCGGGCGGGGTTGGAGGCGGTGTACTTCCTCCACATGATGTGAGAAAAACAAGAGTCAAAAAAATCGGGATAAGTTTCATATCAAACATTATAATAAAGCCATGCTCAAACCAACGGATTTGATTTTGGTCTGCCTGCTGCCGACGCTGCGGGATTTGGAAATTGCGCGGCTGTTGGGATGGTATCGCATCCCGCTTCGCACCGCGCCGAAAGTTGTGGCGGTGGACTATCTGGCTTTTTACCAAGCCTCAGCATTCGCCGAACGCGGCGGACAAATTGAGTTCATCGCGCAGGTGCGCGGACACGAGTTGACCACGCGCGGCGAACTGCTGCGCGACGAAAAAGATCATCCGCGCGCGAAGGAAGAGTATTACAAAATTCAACTGGGCGGACTTGAGAAATTGCACGAACCCATCAAGACGGATAAATGGAAACGGCTGACATTTTTATATTCCACGGGCGAGTATTTGCAGAATGCAAAATCTTTGAATGATTTGGTCGTGGAAGGCGAGGAGCGTCAGTTGCTTTGGAAGAGCTTGCGCGAGCGCGCAGAGAATGAACAGTTATATAAAACCGATTTGCCCGACGAAAATATTCCACCAGAGGTGTTGATGGCGTTGTTGGGAATAAAAGGTTTTTGAGGTTTTTTAGGTATCTAAAGTTTCTGAGGTTTATAAAGTACATCAGACACATCACAAACCTCAGATACCTGATTTTGATGACGGAGCATATTGATGGAAAAAGAATTAAAAGCATTTCAAAAGTTGATCGTCTGGCAACGGGCAAACTCACTTACTTTGACAATTTATAGAGCAAGCGAAAAATTTCCGAAGCACGAAATTTTCGAGATCACCAGTCAAATTCGGCGCGCTGCTGTTTCAATTGAATCAAATATCGCAGAGGGATATGCGCTTGGAACTGCGCCAAATTATTTACGTCACTTAAATATTTCCACTGGATCGCTAGCAGAAATGGAATGTCAAACTGAAATTGCTCACGACTTACATTATTTGGATGATAAAGATTACGCTCACCTAACCGAACTTGCTCGCGAAACTGGCTACTTGCTATCACGTCTCAAAGCAGGCATTGAACGCAACACCTCTAAAAAACCTTAAACACCTCATATACTTCAGAAACCTCAGGAACCTTTCCCCATGAACACACTTATCAAGAACGGCACACTCATCACAGCTTCTGAAACTTTCGAAGCGGACATACTTATTGAAAACGAAACCATTTCGCTGATCGGAAAAAATCTAACTCACCCCAACGCCGAAGTAATTGACGCCACGGGCAAACTCATCATGCCTGGCGGAATTGATCCGCATGTTCATTTGGATCTGCCGATGTTCGACACAGTTTCATCTGACGACCATTACACAGGTCACAAGGCGGCGGCGTTCGGCGGCACAACCACCGCAATGGATTTTGTCGTTTTGGAATCGCCCTCTTCCTCAGGGAGAGGGCAGGGTGAGGGTGGCTTCAAATATTCGGCTGACCTGTGGATGGAAAAATCTGCGAAGGCGGCAATTGATTATTCCTTTCACATGAACCTGAATCATTTTAATGACAAGCTCGCCGCAGAGTTGCCGTCGCTGATGGATATGGGCATTCAAACGCTGAAAGTCTTCACCGCCTACAATGGAAAACTGCGGCTGGACGACGGCGGTATTTTCCGCGCTTTGCGGCTTGCCAAAGAAAACGGCATGTTGATGATGGCCCACTGCGAAAACGGCGATGTGATCGAAACGCTCATTCCCGAAGCGCTGGCAGCGGGGCACACTACCCCTGAATGGCATGCACTCACCCGCCCAGGCTGGGGCGCAGTCGAAGCCACTTTGCGCATGGCGGCAATGGCAGAGCAGGCGGACTCGCCCGTTTATATTGTCCACATGAACATGGGCGGCGAAGTGGATATGCTCAAGTATGCCCGCGAGCGCGGCGTGAAAGTGATGGGCGAAACCTGTCCGCCGTACTTATTTTTCACAGTGGACGATTATTACCGTCCCGACGGCGCAAAGTGGATCTGCTCCCCGCCGATGCGGACAGAACAAGATGGCGCGCGGCTATGGCAGGGTCTGCATGATGGGACACTGCAAACTATCGGCACCGATCATTGTCCATTTTTCTTCGACGGCACGAAACCGATTATCTATGAAGGCAAAGAGATCGCCATCCCAGGCAAGGAACTCGGCGCAAACGATTTCACAAAAATCCCAAACGGCTTGCCAGGCATTCAAGACCGACTGCCCATCATGTGGACCTACGGCGTGCAAACGGGAAACATCACAGCGAATCAATTTGTGGCGTACACCTCCACCAACCCCGCCAAGATTTTCGGCTTGTATCCGCGCAAGGGGGCGCTTGTCCCCGGAGCTGATGCAGACATTGTGATCTGGGATCCCGAGAAGCGCGTGAAATATGGCGTGGCGCAATCGCATCAACGCACCGATTACAGCCTGTACGAAGGCTGGGAGTTGATCGGCTACCCCGAAAAAGTTTTTCTGCGCGGCAAGTTGATCGTAGACGGTGAGAAGTGGCTGGGCAAGTCTGGCGATGGGAAGTTCTTAAAACGCGGCGAAGGCGAGGTTCTGTAAACATGTCCACTAAAAAACCTGTAATTCATTGCGACGCGCTTGTTGTGCATTGCATGGACTATCGCCTGCAAAAATTCCTGCAACCGTGGATCACGGTCCGCTTTGGATATGACAACTTCGACATCATCTCACTGGCAGGCGGCGTGCATGATTACGAGATGGTCTTGAAATATGTGCAGCTCGCGGATTTAATCCACGGCATTGAAACGGTCTGCCTCATCAACCACGAAGACTGCCGCGCCTACGGACGCGATGGGACATACAAACGCCACAAACATGACCTGATGGATGCACAGGAAAAAATAAAAGCATTATTCCCCCGATTAAAAGTGGAAGTCTTCTACCTGCATTTGGATGGAACTTTCGAGCCGATCTCGTAAAAAATGGAGTCCGCAAGTTCTACTTGCAGAGAACATGAGTCCAGAAGTAGAACTTCTGGACTCCGTTTTTATTTACCCTTCTTCTTTTCGTCTTCCAACTCAGCCAACAGCAAATCCAACGCGCCGACCGAGATCTGCAACTCGCGCAGAGAGATCATCATTGAAACGATCATCAGGATCAACGCGATGGCGAAGCTCCACTGCCCGGCTGCGATCCAGCCTGCAAAAAGCGCGAACATGCTAATCACGCAAAACAGCAGGCTGAGCAGTCCCGCGATCTGCATGTCGCGAATCAAATAAATGCGATAACGTAGATTTGCGATCTGAGCAAGCAAGGTGTCGTCATCCTCGGCTTTGTATCGATCATGCAAATTGCGAATGATGGACGCAAGCGTGAGGAAACGATTGGTGTAAGCCAGCATCAACAAGGAGACTGTGGGAAATAGTAAAGCAGGTGTTGTAAGAGATATATCCATGCGGGGGATTATATCGCTGTCAAAGTATTTGGGAATTGAATGGTTCAATCCCGAAGGGATGATATGATTCTAGAAGTTCGATGGATGCTCGAATCAAATCCCGAAGGGATGACATAATTCCTTCAATCATGACACCCCTTCGGGGTTAGGATAAAGCCCATTTACCGTTCTATAGTCATTTCATCCCTTCGGGATTGACGAACCAAAAATTTCGCTCATATAGTTAAGAGGAGAAAACATGGCTGGGACATATTCTCAAATTTACATTCAGGTTGTTTTTGCGGTGAAAGGGAGACAGAACTTACTGGCAAAAAGTTGGCGGGATGAGGTGTTCAAATACATGTCAGGAATTATCACAAACAAGGGACAGAAACCGATCATTGTCAACGGGGTGGATGACCATGTTCACGCTTTTATCGGACTGAAACCTGCAATGTCATTATCTGATCTGGTTCGGGATGTGAAGAATAATTCCACCAATTTCATCAACGACCATGCATGGATTAACGGAAAATTCAGTTGGCAGGATGGATACGGAGCTTTTTCTTACAGCCATTCGCAGATTGAAAATGTGTATAACTATATTTTGAATCAAGAACAACATCACAGCAAGCAGACTTTCAAAGATGAATATTTGGACTTCCTCAGGAAGTTCGAGATCGAGCACGATGTCAAATATTTATTCGAGTGGATTGAATAAACCAGACCACGGAGGTTTTAGAAACCTCCGTGGTCTTTTGTTTCAAGCGTCCCAATCGTCTTCAAGAAAGTGACCGTCATCCGCGCGGTGGCGCCCCAGAGGAGTTCTCCATCGAAAGGGTGATAGGTAATCAAAGACCGTTCCGAATCGCGCAGGAAAAATTCCCAGTAATTATTTCGATCTGACAGCCACAAGAGGGGGATGGTAAAC
The DNA here is from genome assembly GCA_945877125.1 of Candidatus Brevifilum fermentans. Classification (GTDB taxonomy): domain Bacteria; phylum Chloroflexota; class Anaerolineae; order Anaerolineales; family Villigracilaceae; genus Villigracilis. Next base: position 11,590 of record CAMCQT010000070.1, read on the forward strand.
ACGCGCGCCACTTCAATATTCGCCACTTTGAAGGCATACGGAAACGGAATAACACCCACGACAGGCGTCACCCGAAAACTGCTGATGGTGATCAACTGACTCAGCCGCCCAAGGACTTGCACATCCGCGGGGCGCATCCCGATTTCTTCTTCTGATTCGCGCAGGGCAGTTTGTTCGGGCGTAGTTTCGCCTTCGTCACTTGCTCCGCCGGGGAAGGAGACCTGTCCCTTGTGCGATTGGACGCGGTCTGTGCGGCGCGTGAACAAGATGTGCCATTCATCCTGAACGTACGTCAGCGGAACCAGCACCGCCGCGTTTCGCAGGCGGGTACTTGGCTTTACGGGAATTTCCGCGTAGCCGTCTGAGTCATCGCTGTTTTCTCGAGACTCTTTTAGTTTTTGTGCGATGTAGTCTTGCGTTAAGTTCATAAGGATTGGTTGGTTTATATTGGGAGATTGCTTCGGGCGAAAGAACATCGCCCTCGCAACACTTGCACCAGCATGCAAGTGCAGGTGTGACATTTAATCTTCTATGCCAACTTCATTTTCCAGTTCTTTTCCACGCGGATCGGTGTTGGGTTCGATCCTTCGGGCGAAGATCAAATAGCCGGTGTGCGCCACCATCCGGTCAACGGGACGGATGCGGGCTGGGTCAGATTTATAGTGACGAAGAATGATCTCACAGACTTCGACGAACGCGAAATGATTTTTCTTCAAAGCGATCAGCGTCTTTTCAACTTGATTTAAAGTGGGAATCAACGTCCCAAAGAATCCGCCGGGCTTGAGCGCCGCGCGGACTTGTTCGAGATATTCATGCGGAAACTGCACATCGAGGAAGAAGGCATCTGCATCCGTTTCGTCAAAGCCCTGTTGGATGTCACGCAGCTTGAAGTCGACGCGCGAAGCGAGACCAACTCGCTCCACATTTTTGCGGGCCAGATTCTGATTATCCTGTTTTTGTTCGTAGGAAATCACCTGTCCGTCCGGGCCGACAGTGGTCGCCAGGGCAATCGTCATCGAGCCGGAACCAGTCCCCGCCTCCATCACGCGCTGACCGGGGGCAATTCCCATCATCACGAGAATATATCCAATATCTTTGGGATACAAAATTTGCGTGGTGCGTGGCAGGTCGTTGAGAATATCGGCGATGGACGGCTGCAACAAAAAGAACGGCGCGCCCATGTGACTATAAACCTGCGAGCCGTACGGCTGTCCGATCAAATCATCATGTTTAAGTACGCCGCGATGACTTTGAAAATCGCCGCCGGTCTTGAGGTGAAAAATAAAATGTTTGTGGGTCAAGCCGACCAATTGCACAAGGTCGCCTTCACGTGCTGTGGATGAATAGGTCATGCGATTATTGTACTCCGTCGCCCTCACCCTTGCCCTCTCCCGAAGGAGAGGGGATTCCCTCCCCCGTCGGGGCGCTTGGCGGGGTTAGGGATGAGGGTGAGTTTCTTAGTTTTTTATTGGCTGCGATCAAGACGGGAATCATTCCGATTCCCAGAACGAACATGCCGCCCAACATGGCTGGAATAAATTTGAAAAGCCATTCGGGTCTGCCAATGGATTCTCCCACTGCCGAAAGACCTGCACCCACGGCACATGCGTTCCAAATTCCGTGTATGGCTACGGCTGTGAAATATGCGGCAAAGAAGCGCCAGACACGTTTCTCACGAAAGGCTGAGACAATGCCCCAGCCGACCAAGCCCGAAGCGGTCATGTGCAAAAGGCTTGTGCCGGCGCGAATGCTGACGATGACCGGCCAACTCACCGAGCCGTCGCCGCTTGCGTTCAGGCTTTCGATCAACGCAAAAGCCGCGCCGCTTAATAAACCCATGGCAAAGCCCTGTGCCGGAGATTCTATTTTCTTTGCGAAGATCCAAACTGCCAACGGCTTAAATAATTCTTCTATCAACGGCACGGCAAGCGCAATGTATCCCACTGCGGTGGCGATCACAACTGGATTTGAAATGTACGGTCCGAGCAAATTCAGGATCACATTTTCATTTGTTTCCAGTTTAAGGATTTTGCCAAGGCTCATAATTTCCTGAAAGAGCGCAGGTTGCTTTATGAAAACAAAGACCCCGCCGACAATGATGACAACCAGCAATAGGATCATCTCCATCACGATCATAATCAGCGGGCCGAGGGTCATGCTTAAACCCAATATGCCAAAGATGCGCCAGCGCGGGCCAAGTTCAATGCCGTTTGCGCCGATGCCAAATAACAGCCAAATGGGCGGCACGATGACAAGCAGGGTCAAGACCGGCAGCGTGATCCATGCCAGCCATGTAATTTCTGCATAAGCGATGAACCCGCCAATTATCACAGCCATAATAGTTATTCCAATAACTGGAATAACCAGCCAGCTTGCAAACGCAAATTTGAAGTGGGTCTCAGCCTGTTCACGTCCGCGTGTTTTTTGAAAAACGAACCATGCACATACCAACAAGATCACCGTCTCGAAACCAAATGCAACAGCGCTGATCATTTGTCCGGCTGGGTCACCCTCCTCAGTGAAAAGGCTGATGATCGAGTTTATACCCAGTCCAAATGCAATTAACAGCGTGAAAGCTGCGCCCAGTCCAAGAACGATCAAGATCAACAGCGAAGTCCAATGATTTTTATTTGTTTGCATTATTTTTCTTCTATGTCCACGCTTAAGATTTTATCGCCTGGCAATAAAGTTTCGCCCAGCGAAGGGTCGCGCGGAGTTAATTTCTCAGCCACATCCAACCCGCTGATGACTTGTCCAAAAATAGTGTAGACGCCATCCAGTTGGGCGGCGGGAGCATAGGTAATAAAGAACTGGCTCCCGTTTGTATTAAGTCCACTATTTGCCATGCCCACCATACCGGGCTTGTCAAATTTCAAATCGTTGATTTCATTATTAAAGAAATACCCGGGGTTGCCCTGACCCGTTCCGCTTGGGTCGCCGGCCTGCGCCATAAAACCGGGGATCACGCGGTGGAAAGTGACGCCATCAAACCAGCCCTGCCGCGCGAGGAACACAAAAGAATTGACAGCCAGCGGAGCCTTGTCTGCAAGCAACTGCATCGTGATATCCCCTTTTTCTGTGTGAAGCGTGGCAAGGTATTGTTTGTTTGCATCCACATTAAAAGACGGGCATTGCGTGAATTGCTTTTGTCCCAACGCGATCAATCCCACAGCGTCGCTGATGCTTTGATAATCGAGAACATACGATGGCTGAAGCGAGCCGTTGATTAGGATGAGCGGAACGGCCGGGATGCTCAACTGCTTGGCCGCATCATACAGCGACCTCATCCTGGTGGCTGTTTCATCGGCATAGATCGCCGCCTCGAGTTTTTTTCCGTCCATTCCCGCCGCGAGAGATTGCTTCACAACCCAGGCATTGAACGCCTCAGGTTTTAGCTTCACCCATTCATCATGCTTCACAAATAACAGGTCGTACATATCCCAAAATTTTCCCTGCTCATCGGCCGCGAGCGCCGCGATGACAGCCTTGTCTGATTTATCGAGCACGCCGATCAAAGGCAGCGGACGAAATACAAAGCGCATGTCATCGTGATTCCGCATCAACTGGCCGATGGTATCTGCCATAACCTGACAGCCATCGGCTTGAAAATCGCAATATTCAACGAGGGTCACAGGCGCATCGGCGGGACCGAAGGAAAAATCTACCTGGCTGACAGGAGGGAAGTATGAATCTGCGCTGGGCGCGAGCGTTGCTTGGGCGGTGATAGCGGAACAATTCCCCACAGAAGTGACTGTGGAAGTGGGTATGTCAATAAGGGTCGGCACCACAAGTACAACCGTGGGAGTCGGTGTACTATCCGCGGCGCACGCGCTGAGCATAAAAATACCTGCGATGAAAAATATTATAAAAAAAGTTCGTTTCATAGGAGTCTCGTTATCCGTGGGGATTGCCTCGTCGCAATGACATAATTTACGGATTTACTTCTTTCTTCAATCGTTCAAAAGTTGTCATCCAGGAAATGCGGTTGACGAACTCAGCCAGTGATGCGCTTTGCGCGCGCAAGGCACGCACGGCGGGTCCCACGGGGTCTTCGCCTGCCGCGCCGCCGGGTGAATCGGCGTAGGCTCCGTAAAATGAAAAATACGCCTGATTGAGTTTGCGAAGCAAATAACCGTTTTGCAAAAAGAAAATACGGCGCGCTTCCATGTAGGCTTCGGCTTCGTCAATTTTGCCTTCGGCAAGCAGGGCGTCTGTCGCTAGGCGCGTTTCGTGCATTTCGGCGCGGAAGTCAAACGGGGGGCGCAAAAAATCTCCGGGTTCGGGGTGGTCCAACGGAGCAGAGATCAGGCTCAGGCTTGGGCGCGAAGCGCTAATCAACTCAGGGTAAAAGCGTTCGAGCACGAGTCCGCCAATTTCATTTCCGGCAATGGAGGCGGTCGTCTCATTCATGGTGCGCAGTTCGGGGGTTTCGCCGTACAATATTCCCAGCGGACGAAGCGTGAGGTAGTTGTGAATCCATTCGTGCGCCACGGTGCTGAGGATCCAGTTTAGGTCTGTGCTGCGCATGACCATGGTTGGGTAAACGCCCACGCCGCCGATATCCACAGCCAGCGAGGAGACGTTGAGCCCGTCATCCACGCGGGTTTCAAGCGCCGATACTTCGTCTAGCGTCAGGTTGGTTTCGATGGAAATGCTTGCCGTTTGTTCAATGTGATCGCGCGGAGAAATGACCAGCGCCATGGGCAGCGCTGTGGCATGGTACCAAACATTTGGCAGAGGTTGACCCGCGGCAGTTAGCCCAAGCTCGGCGAGAATTTGGCTCACCTGCTCTTGCAGAATCGCCTCTGCGAGCGGGGCAAGCTCGGTTTGTCTGGTGTAATTTTTGGCGAGTTCGACGCGCAGTGATTTAGATGCGATTTCTTTATCCGTAATTTTGGCGTCGGCATAAATTTGTTCGAGCTGATATTCTTTTTCAGAAATTTGCTGTGTGAGCCGCAGATATTCTGTGACGATCTGTTTTTGTGCGGCGTGGTCAAATAGTTGCGGCGCACCAATGGATGCAGTGCGTAATTTAAGCAGCGCGGCATTGCCCATCCACGAGACATAGTTAAATTCGATCTCGCGCGTGTAGGCGCGCACTCTTTCCATCTCGTGTGTGATGGATGGGTTGCTATACCCGACGATCAGGGCAAGGATAAAAAGGATGAGGGTTAATTCAAGTCCGCGGACAATGCGTTGAAACATGCGCAAGATTATAACAAAAGCACAGGGCGAGACTTTGTAGTCTCGCCCTGTTTTATACCCTGCCCTCACAACAGGTTATTTTTTATTTCTCAAATATTCATCAATTGCAAGCGCGGCTTTTCTTCCACCCTCTATCGCGGTAGTAATGGGATCTAAATCTGCGGAGAAATCTCCGCCGGTAAATATGCCGTCACGTAAAGTTGCTCCCTCTTTTAGCGGAGTCTGCCCCAAACCGATAATGGCATCGGCACAATATCTGATCGCAAGAATGGCTGTGTTGGCGGCAACGCTAAAATTAGAGCCTTCCACAGGGACGGGTTTTCGGTGTCCATTTGCATCAGGTTCGCCAAGTTTCATCTCGATACATTCCACAGCCGCGAGTCTTCCGTCGGCGCCTGCGATAAATTTTACAGGCTGGGTGAGGAAACGATATTTTACGCCTTCCTCGCGCAAGGTCTTGCGGATTTTCTCTCCAGCAGGCATTTCATTTTCTGCCCATTGGTAGAGACAGGTTACGTCCTCAGAACCAAGGCTCAATGTGCTGCGCAAACAATCGGAGGCTGAATCACCGCCGCTGATGACAACGACCCGACTGCCAATTTCAAGCGGCGCACGCATTTTTTCGGGAAGCTGATTAAGATCCACATTGGTGCGGATCAAAAAGTCGGTCGCTTCATAAACGCCGGATAAATCTGTGCCGGGGATATTCGCCATCTTCGCATCGATCTCAGAGCCAATATCAATGAAGACAGCATCGAAACCCTCTGCAAAGAGATCGTCAATCGTTCTTTCTTTGACGACATGCGTATTCGAAAAGAACTTCACTCCAGCGCGTTCAAACTCTTCAAGTTTTTCCAACCAAATATCTTTGGCATGTTTGAAATTTTGAATTTCATAAACCAGTAACCCGCCAGAAGCAGTCGTGGATTCAAAGACAGAGACCCCGTACCCTTTTTGCACAAGGATGTCGGCGCATCCCAAGCCGGCAGAGCCTGTGCCAACAATGGCAACTTTCCTGTCAGCAGGCGCGATACGTTTATAATCCATCGTGAAGACTTCCAATTTGTTGCATGGGGATGGAAACACTGTTGGTGGTGGGGCAATTGGCGCGCGCTTGGCAGTCAACTGCAAAAAAATCACTGGAAATAACCCGCATAATGCCTCCACACCATGGACAAAACTCTACATTAAAAACCTTCATCGATGATACTCAATCTAATTAAGGATACACAGGCTTATATGTCACAAAGGCAGGCGACAATCGTCACAATTTTCTCATTAGACATTTATTAATTTCCGCATCTAAAAACCTTGGATTCCGTATTACTGAATTAGAATAGAAAGGAAGTTTATAAAACCTGCACATTTTCACACAAAAATTAGATACACTGTGAATTACAGGGGTCTGTTTCATACGGGTGAGCAGAAATACCAAAATTGAATTACGCCAGACTTACCCAGACCGCTCGACTTGCATAACGTCTCACCAAAGCAGAAGGCGACCGTCTTTGACAGACAGGCGGTTGCTTTTACTTGATATGAAATACGCCAAAATCACAGTTCGCGCAAAAGCGATTAAACGCGAACTGACTACACTCCTGGAGAATACCTAATGAAAAATTTCTTTACCAAATTTTCCCGCAGAACATGGATCATCATAGGAGTAGTTGCGGCTATTCTGATTGTTGCCATCATCATGGTCAACAGAAATGGAAATACACAGGTCGCCTTTCAAACTGCGCCGGCAGAACGAGGGTCACTGGTTGCGACAGTTGGCGCCACAGGAAGTGTGCGCGCGAAACAAAGCGCAGTTCTCATCTGGGAAACCACTGGAATTGTGGACAAGGTCAACGTAAGTGTAGGGGATAAGGTTTCTCATGAAGAATTGCTGGCCAGCCTCGACAAGACATCCCTCAATCAGAGCGTGATCCTGGCAGAAGCCGACCTTGCCAGCGCGCAAAAAGCGTTGGATGATTTATTGAATTCAGATACCGCCCGCGCGCAAGCCATGCGTAATCTAGACACCACAGAAGAAACATACAAAAAGGCATACGACTATCGCCTGGGGTTGAATGGCAAAATAGATATTGTTGACACCTATCTTGACCGCGGCGTTCCCAGAGTACGTTACACCCGGGGCTATGCAGACGCAGAAACCATTGCCGATGCAGACGAAAAACTCGCATTGGCTGAAGCGCAATTAAATGATGCACGCCGAAGTTATGAGCGGGTCAAAAATGGCGCTGACCCTGTGGATGTGTCTGCCGCCGAAGCACGTGTTGCTGCCGCACAGTCAACTTTGGATATGGCTCACATTACTGCGCCCTTTAACGGCACCGTAACACAAGCCGAACCATCCGTTGGAGACGAAGTTTCCACAGGCACAATGGCTTTCCGCATCGATGACCTCTCGCATTTATTGGTGGATGTGCAAGTCTCAGAAGTGGATATTAATACTGTCGCCATCGACCAGGATGCCGCATTAACATTTGACGCGATCCTCGGCAGAGCCGAACCCTACCACGGCAAAGTTGTGAAAGTCAGCCAGGCTGGCGATACCCTGCAAGGCGTGGTCAGTTTCACCGTCACAGTTGAATTGACTGACGCAGACGAACTCGTCAAACCTGGCATGACCGCCGCAGTGAATATTGTCATAAACGAACAAAAAGATGTGGTGTTGATTCCCAATCGGGCGGTACGCCTGGTGAATACAGAACGCGTGGTATATATGCTGGTTAATGACCAGCCCAAATTGATTAAGTTGCAACTCGGCTCCTCCGATGGAACAAACAGCGTGCTTTTGAGCGGCGACATCAAGGAAGGCGATCCGATCATCTTGAACCCACCTTCCACTAACGGCGGCCCATTTGGAGGCTAATATGGATTGGGTGATCGAAGCTCGTGACATCGTAAAAACATACAAGATGGGCGATTTTGATGTGCAGGCCCTGCGCGGCGTTTCGTTTCAGATCGAGCGCGGCGAAGTGCTTTCCATCATGGGACCTTCCGGCTCGGGCAAATCTACCATGATGAATACGCTTGGCTGCTTGGACAGGCCGACATCAGGCGAATATATTTTGGACGGCGAATCGGTTGGCGAAATGAATGATGACCAACTCGCGAGCGTCCGCAACCGTAAGGTTGGGTTTGTCTTCCAGAGCTTTAATCTACTCTCGCGGCTGACCGCTCTGGGCAATGTTGAGCTGCCTTTGCGCTATGCAGGGCTTACAGAAGGACGCCGTGAACGCGCAAAAGCTGCCCTCGAAGCAGTGGGCTTGAGTGACCGCATGACCCACCGTCCCTACGAATTATCCGGCGGACAACAACAGCGCGTGGCAGTTGCACGCGCGCTTGTCAACGACCCCGCCATTATCATGGCGGATGAACCAACAGGGAATTTAGATTCCAAAGTTGGGAAAGAGATCATGAACCTTTTGCTTAACCTAAACAAGGATCGCGGAACGACTTTAATTATCGTCACGCACGATCCCAAAATTGCAGAGCAAACCCAGCGTGTGATCCGCTTGCGCGATGGTGAACTTGATCTATCTGCGGAAGAGAACGGAGGGACGAAAAAATGACCTTCTTACAAGCCCTTCTCGAAGCCCTTGAAAGTTTGAATGGCAATAAAATGCGTTCTGGTCTCACAGTGCTGGGCATTGTGATCGGCGTCGCTGCGGTCATTGCCATGCTTGCAGTGGGCAACGGAGCACAGGCATCCATTACAGGTTCCATCAGCAGCATTGGCACAAACTTATTATTTGTGTTCAAAGGAAACGACACAGGCGGCGGACCTCCCGGGGCTAACCGCGGAAGTAGCAGCGGAAATAATGACCGCCCACTCACCCTTTCTGACGCTGAAGCCATTGCAGATCCCTTTGCCGCGCCATCAGTGGCTGCGGTTGCGCCCGCCATTCAAGGAAATGGAACGCTCACCTTTGGCGGCGAGAAAACCACCACCACCATTTCTGGCGTCACTGCTGATTTCGCCCCCGTGCGCAATCTTGAACTCAGTGAGGGCGAATTTATCAACCAGGAACATGAGCTTGGGCATATGTCGGTTGTGGTGCTGGGACCAGAAACAGCAGATACTCTCTTTGGGCATCACGACGGCGTCGTGGGCGAAACCGTCCGCATTGAAGGACAACCCTTCCGTGTGATCGGCGTGCTGGTCGCAAAAGGCGGCGGCTCCATGGGCAGTGAAGATAAAAATGCCTACATCCCATTCACAACCGCGCAGGCACGCCTGATCAAACACGGTTCGCGCGATGAAGTGGATGTCATCTTTGCACAAGCTACCACCGCAGAAAGTGTCACACAGGCATCGGATGAAATTTCAAATATTCTGCGCCAGCGTCACCGCACCCCCATCGGTGATGATGACTTTACCGTTTTTACACAGCAGGATTTTCTAAAAACTTTTGAAACGATCACCGGCGTGTTGACCATTTTCCTCGGCGGAATTGCTGGAATTTCATTGCTGGTCGGCGGCATCGGCATTATGAACATCATGCTCGTTTCGGTTACAGAGCGCACGCGCGAGATCGGTTTACGCAAAGCGCTTGGCGCACGCAAGAAGGATATTCTGCTTCAATTTTTGACTGAGTCTTCGTTGCTCAGTTTGGTTGGCGGCATCATCGGAATTGTCTTCGGCTGGCTGATCGCTTTTATCGTTGGCAAGGTTGCCACTGCAACAGGGAATAATTTCACTCCCATCGTTGGCACAGATGCCATCATACTTTCGACAAGTTTCTCGGCAGCCATTGGGCTGTTCTTTGGAATTTACCCTGCCAGCCGCGCCGCGAGTCTCGAACCCGTGGAAGCGCTGCGGCACGAATAGGCACATATAAATGACCAAGTCATTGCAGAAATATAGAGTCACCTCAGTCATCGTGTTCTTTGTTTTGTTGACTCAAGGATGCGCGCAAGTGCGGTTGGACACACCATCAGCATTGCCCACTGCCCGGGATATTGAACCAGCCGCAACCGAGGAGCGAAGCGAGTTAATCGCTACATCCACGGCGACGGTTGAGATTCCAGTTCCAACCGAAACCCAAATCGCGCCGACGGCTACATCCCTGCCCAAGGTTACGATCAGTGCGGTCAAAGGAAATATCTTCATTCGCCGTGGACCCGATATGGCGTTCAACCCCATCGGCGTGCTTTATAAAAATACAAGCGCAGAGGTAATTGCGCGCGACGTGCTTTCCAATTGGGTGCAGATTAAAATTCCAGGTTCTGATCAAACGGGTTGGGTATCCATAAAAACCGAATATTCAAAGATCGAAGGTGAGATAAAAGATTTACCCGATTTCACGATCACCGAATGGCCTGTAGCCGCATACTTGCGAAATTGCACCTACCATCAAATGTATGTCGATCCTTTTGATGTGGTCATCCCGACTTCTTTACAGTACCCAGACAACGAGATTTGGATCTACCCCGGCACCTACACAATTTATGATATTGACGTAGCCGGCGATCCTGAAGTAGACCAAATTGTAGTGAGAGAAGGTTCGAATGTTGAGATACTTTACGATGGACTGGGCAGGCATCGTAAATGCCCATAAGTTTGAAACTCGGGTGGCAGTCATTTTGGAAGTGACTGTCACCTTTTTTATTCCATTTACGATAAAATCAATTCGGATAAAAATGCGCGCAGTGAAATACAAATTCTTGTAAAATCATATAATAAGTTCAGGAGGTTTTTATGTCTGAAAAATTGGATCAACTAAAAGAAATTCTTGGTGAAGTCTCTGACTTGCAGCACGCCGCGAGCGTGCTGGATTGGGATCAAAATGTGAGTATGCCGCCAGGCGGCAGTGAAGCGCGCGGACAACAGCTCGCCACGCTGGGCAAAATTGCCCATGAAAAATCAACGTCAGATGAGGTTGGTAAATTACTCCAGGACCTCAAAAAAGAATTCACAGACGCAGATACAGATAACGGCGCGCTGATCCGCATTGCTGGCCGTGATTTCGATAAAGCCACGCGTGTGCCTGCCAGTTTTGTAGCCAAACAAGCCATTGCCACATCCAAGGCATTTGAAGCCTGGATCGAAGCAAAAGGCAAATCCGACTTCTCCATCTTCCGCCCGCATCTTGAAGAAGTTGTCGAACTTGTACACGAGTACATTTCCTTCTTTCCCCCCGCAGATCATCCCTACGACACATTACTCGATGACTATGAACCCGGTATGAAGACCGCCGAAGTGCAGGAGATTTTTGGCAACTTGCGGCCAAAGCAAGTGGAACTTATCAAAGCCATTAAATCAGCCAAACAAGTGAAGGATGATTTCCTCCGCAAAAAATACAACGAAAAGAAAGTCTGGGATTTTAGCGAAGCCATCGTCACCAAGTTTGGCTATGATTGGAGTCGCGGCAGACAGGACAAAGCTCCGCACCCGTTCCAAACAACATTCAGCGTGAACGATACGCGCATCACAAACCGCTACGAAGTGGATAATCCGCTTTCCACGCTTTTCAGCGCCATGCACGAAGCCGGACATGCCATGTACGAGCAGGGCAGCAACCCAGCCTACGAGCGCACGCCGCTGGCAGGCGGCACATCCCTCGCGGTGCATGAATCGCAATCGCGCATGTGGGAAAATCTTGTGGGGCGTTCGCTTCCGTTTTGCGAACACTTCTTCCCTGAGTTGAAAAAAGCATTCCCC
>CAMCQT010000071.1 GCA_945877125.1 Candidatus Brevifilum fermentans
TGTTTTTGAATGGACTGTCAGCTATTCGTTGGAGATCGCAGGAGCAGGGCTTGAGACCAAATATTTTTGGGGAGTGATCGAATATTTCGGTATTGCCTTTGTTCCGTATGGCTGGCTGATATTTTCAATCACATATAGTGGGCAGGAGCGGACCATTTCGCGTCGCTTCCTCGCCCTGACTGCGCTTATTCCATCCATTACCGTTTTACTCGCGTTGACTACCAAATGGCATGGTTTGGTCTGGAGTGAATATCACATTGCCAGGCAGGGTAATTTTGCCGCGCTGAATGTTGTGCATGGAACCTGGTTTTTTGTGCATTTGGCTTATTCCTACATCATCCTTTTGATTGGTGCGTTCCTCCTTGTCCGCGTTCTTTTTCGCCGCAAGGGAATGTACCGTGGACAGATCATCGCCATGCTGGTTGCAGTCCTTGCCCCGTGGGTTGGCAACGCGCTGTTTCTGACAGGGAACAGTCCCATTCCCTATCTGGATTTGACCCCGTTTGCCTTCACTGTTTCCGTGGTTGCGGTGGCGTGGGCGGTCTTTGGATTTCATCTCGTAGATATTGCCCCGCTGGCGCGTGACCGTGTGGTTGATTCGATGCGCGAGGGCATGATCGTGCTCGACGTGCGCGGAAATGTTGTGGACATTAACAACGCAGCGGCGCGCATGATCGGCGTTCCCATTGCGAATGCTATCGGTAAAACTGCGGTTGATATTTTTCGTCCCTGGTCTCATTTGGTGGAACGCTTCCGCAACGTGCTGGAAGCGAAGGATGAAATATCTGTGGGGGAGGGCGCGGCGAAACGGCGTTATGAAGTGCGCCTTTCCCCGTTGCAGGATTCACAGGAACAACTTGTGGGGCGTGTCATTCTGCTGCGGGTGTTGGAGGATGACGCGCTACAGCCGCGCACTGCATACAACGCGGCGTCTTACACTCCTACACAGCCTTTGCCTCGCACGACTGATGAAGAGCAAGGCACGGAAAAGAAAGCAACTTCGATATGGGACGCCTTGATCGGCTACTTTTTCGCGCAGATAAAAAAGGATATTCCTGTCCCAGTTGGCGTCAGCCCAGTTTGGCAGAGGACACGCGAACGCATCTTCACCGTTGGCGCAAGAATTGTGTCAAGCCTTGGAATCATCTCTCTTATTATTGCTCCGCGTGGTCTCCTTTTGACCAGCGTTAGCCTGATGTTTGCCGTACTCCTGGCTTTCCTTTTTTGGTTGGGTGTGGCGCGAACCGTCAAATACGAATTTCGTATAACGGGATTCCTTGCATTGGTCTTTGGTTTTGCATTCATTGAGACGTTGAATTTCGGCTTTTCGGTGGAGAGTTTTACTTTCTTCCTGGGATTTGTGATTATCGCCTCAGTGTTGACATCTCGCCGTGGCGCAATCAGCGTGTTGGTGGCTGCGATTGTTTCATTAAGTGTATTCGCAGTATTAATCGATTCTGGAGTTTTTATTCCATTAATGAAAAGGCTCGACGGCGTTTATGTTCCCGAAGCGGGTTTCAGCAGTTTGCTGGTCTTTATCGCCACTGCCTCGGCAGCCACTGCGTTTATCGTCATCCTGCTTGAGAATTTGAACGCCGCCTGGCAAAAGGAAGAACAGTCTTCCAACCTGCTGCGGCAGGAGCGTGACCTGCTCGAACAGCGCATTGAAGAGCGCACGCATGATCTCGCCGATGCGCGCGATAGCGCCATTAGAAGCAGCACCGAATTGCGAAAATATTACCGTGCCATAGAACAAAGCGGAAGCGCAATTGTAATCACGGACGTCATGGGAAATATTGAATATGCCAACCCAATTTTTGAAGAAAGCTCCGGCTATGCCCTGGAAGAAGTTATTGGCAAGAATCCGCGTATTTTGAAATCGGGCAGGCAAAAGTCTGAGTTTTACGAAAAAATGTGGGCAACCATTAGCGCGGGACAGGTCTGGCACGGCATCTTTCATAATAAAAAGAAGGACGGCTCGTTATATTGGGAATCCGCCACCATTGCGCCAGTGCTGGACGAAAATAATGCTGTGCTCAACTATGTTGCCATTAAGGAAGACGTCACCGCCCGCAGAAAGACGGAAGAGCAATTGCAAAAACTCTCACGGGCTGTTGAGCAAAGCGGCAATACGGTCATTATGATGGATAAAAACGGCTTGATTGAATACGTCAACCCGAAGTTTACCGAAGTAACTGGCTATTCCTCCGAGGAATCTCTGGGAAAATCTCCCATTGAACTAATGAATGGATTAAGCGGCGCGCCTGATTTCAGCCATGATGATTGGTGGTTGACCGTGAACGCGGGGCACATCTGGCATGGCGAATTCAAAAATCACACCAAGAACGGCTCCGAGTTTTGGGAATCTGCCACGATTGCCCCCGTGCTTAACCGTGATGGTGATGTGATCAACTTTGTAGAGATCAAGCAGGATATTACCGAGCAAAAGATCATGCAGGATCAATTGCAGAATCAGAATGACTATCTTTCCATTCTGCACCAGATCACATTGGATTTGCTCAATCGTCGGGAACTCAATGACTTGTTGCAAGTGATCGTGGATCGCTCCGCTGTGTTGCTCGATGCGCCTTTCAGCGAGTTGATGCTTGAAGAAGACGGCATCTTGGCGGTGAAATCCTGTACAGAGAACCAACCCAACCTAAAGGGAGACCGAGTCGCGCGTAATGCGGAAAGTCTTTCATGGCAGGCTTTCGATTCCCATCAACCGGTCATCCTCGAAAACTACTCCGAATTTCCATATCGTCGCGAGATATATGACATTCACCCATTACATGCCGTCGCCGATTTCCCCGTCATGGCAGGCGATCGCTGTTTGGGTATCCTCGCTTTGGGGCGTTCCCAACCTGATTATAAATTCACCGCCGAGCAGGTCGAAACTGGAATTTTATTTGCGCGGCTTGTTGCACTGGTTTTAGATAACGCCAACTTATATAATTCCGCCGTGAATGAGATTGCCGTGCGCGAGCGCGTACAGGTCTCCTTGCAGCATTCACATCAACAACAGCAGGTAATCAATTCACTGTTGAAGATCAGCCTTGAAGATAAGTCTATGGATGAGGTTCTGGGCGCAATTTTGGATGAAATCCTTTCCATTAACTGGCTGACCATTTCTCAAAAGGGCGGTATTTTCCTTTTCAATGAACAAACCAATAGGCTCGATTTGCGCGTTCATCGCAATCTTGCGCCTGATTTGCAGGTTAAGTGTTCACAAATTGCATTGGGGCAATGCCTGTGCGGACTTGCCGCCTTAACTCGCGAGATTCAATTTGCCGATTGCCTCGATGATCGTCATGAAATCCGCTACGAAGGAATTCAGGAACACGGGCATTACAATATTCCCATCTTGCAAGGCGAGCGTATCTTAGGCGCCATCGTTTTGTACCTTCCGCATGGTTATCAAAAGACGGAAGACGACCTAATATTCCTGCGCGCATCTGCCGATGCGATTACAGTTATTTTGCGCCGCAAACAAGCTGAGATGTTACTGTTGGAAAGCGAAGCCCGTTTCCGTCAGATCGTGGAGAATGCCAGTGATATTATTTATCGCGCCGATGTGGATGGGAACTTTATCTATGTTAATCCGGCAGCTCTAAAAATGATGGGCTACGCCAGCGGACAGGAAATGCTTGGGAAAAATTATTTCGACATGGCCACACCTGAATTTCGTCATCAGGTAAAACAGGCGTACGATAGTCAATGCGAGAAGAAAATAAAAAGTACATATTATGAATTTCCCACGGTCACCATGGATGGACATATTGCCTGGGTTGGACAAAATTTGCAACTCATTATGGATGGCGAACAAATCAGTGGTTTTCAGGCTGTGGCACGCAACATCACGCAACTCAAACAGGCACAGGAAGCGATTGCCCTTTCACGTGACCAGGCATTGGATGCCAGCCGCTTTAAAAGCCAATTACTCTCAAGAGTCAGCCATGAACTACGCACTCCGCTCGGCGGAATTTTGGGCTATGCAGAATTGCTTGAGTACGAAGCGTTCGGCTCGCTTGCTGAAAAACAACACGGCGCGGTCAACCACATTATCGAAAGTACAAATTATCTCACCAGCATTGTCAATGACTTGCTGGACGAAGCGCAAATTGAATCCAAATCGCTTAGTTTGCATAACGAATATTTTAATCCCATTGAACTGCTTGAAAAAACAAAGACCTCCATGTCTACGCTTGCAGATAAAAAGGGATTAACTTTTCGGGTTGAGATTGATCCCGAACTGCCCAGTGAATTATATGGCGATGTAAATCGTTTGCAACAAGTCCTCATCAACCTGGCGGGGAACGCCATTAAATTCACAGAAGCGGGCGAGATCAGCATCAGCCTCAAACGCCCCGCGCCCGCGTACTGGTCTATTGAAGTGCGCGATACAGGCGCAGGGATTTCGCACTCTGAACA
Source organism: Candidatus Brevifilum fermentans (assembly GCA_945877125.1). Lineage (GTDB taxonomy): Bacteria > Chloroflexota > Anaerolineae > Anaerolineales > Villigracilaceae > Villigracilis. The sequence goes on from CAMCQT010000071.1 coordinate 4,432, forward strand.
TGAAACCATCTTTGAGCCGTTCCGTCAGGTGAGCAACTCGATCACCCGCGAGAACCGCGGCTCGGGGCTGGGGCTTGCCATCACCAAACAACTCGTCGAATTAATGGGAGGACAGATCAGCCTCGAAAGTGAGATCGGACGCGGAAGTCTGTTCACCGTCACCCTGCCCATCACAAATGCTCCTGGAGAATAGCTATGACACAACCTTACGCCCTGATTATTGAAGACGACCCAAAGCTGGGAATCATCTATCAAACCGCTTTTCAACAAGCGGGATACGAAACCGATCTGGATGAAAATGGGAATCGCTATCGCGCGCTGCTTGCCGCCCGTCAGCCTGATCTTGTCATCCTCGACCTTCATCTCCCCTTTGCATTTGGCGGCGACATCCTGACCGACATCCGCGCCAAATATCCAGATACAATTGTCGCCGTTGTCACCGCTGATTTCATCAAGGCAAAGACGCTCACCGGAAAAGCCGACCATGTCCTGATAAAACCCGTCAGCGTTGCCAGTTTGCTAAGACTCGCAGAATCAATAAAGAGCGCATTATGACCAATCCCCTTGCTTTCATCGTTGAAGATGATCCCCAACTCAGTCAGATATTTTTGCTTACGTTAAGTGAATCCTTTGAAGTTGAAGCCATCACCGACGGCGCGCAAGCGCTGGTGCGGCTCTCGGAAACCGTCCCACACCTCGTCGTTTTGGATATAAACTTGCCCGGCGCGTCTGGGGCGCAAATCCTGCACTACATCCGTGCCGACCCGCGTTTTGCATCCACCCGCGTGATCCTCGCCACAGCCGATTCCCGTCAAGCTAACGACCTTCAAGACAAAGCCGATATTGTCCTGCTGAAACCCATTAGCATCACGCAGTTGCGCGACCTTGCCAACCGTCTAAAGTAACTGATCTTACGCAGAAACTCCGAAGGAGTGAAATGATTATAGATTGAAGCAAAATGAATTCAATAACCCCGAAGGGGTGTCATGCTTTCGGCTCAAACTATGTCATCCCTTCGGGATTTTGTCTTTCACGCATAATTTTCTACAATCCTGCCATCCCTTCGGGATTGAAACTGTGTAACATCAGAAGTAACGAAACACGAAACACGAAACACGAAACACGAAACACGAAACACGCAATTTCTTCACTCCTCACTGATAACTGGATACTGATAACTGATAACCGGACACCGATAACCCATGACAACCTTCCTAACCTCCCTCTCCCAACCCCATCAACTCATCCTCGACGGCGCAACAGGCACCGAACTCAACCGCCGCAACGTGGACACCGGCTTGCCGCTTTGGTCAGCCAACGCTTTGCTGAACGACCACGATGCCAACATCCTTCAACAAATTCACGAAGATTATCTTCGCGCAGGCGCGGATATTATCACCACCAACACCTTTCGCACACACCGCCGCGCACTCGCCCCCAGCGGAAACGCCGACCGCGCGCTCGAACTCACGCGCCGCGCCGTGGATATTGCCCGCGCCGCAATTGCCAGCGTCAACTCGGACTCGCCAAAATTCGTGGCTGGCTCCATCTCCACACTCGAAGATTGCTACCGCCCCGACCTTGTCCCGTCTGATGAAGAACTTCTCGACGAACATTCTGATCGTGTTCTTCATCTCGTCGAATGTGGCGTGGATTTGATTCTCATCGAAACCATTAATACAATTCGTGAAGCCGTTATCATGGCAAAACTTGCCACAGCCACAGGCACACCGGTTGTCGTCAGCTTTGTCTGCGACCGCGAAGGGAAAATCCTATCGGGTGAAACACTCACCGAAGCGGCGAACCAACTGCTCCCGCTGGGCATCGCCGCCATCGGCGTCAACTGCGGACCTACTCCCAATCTCGCTAAACCGCTTGCTGAATTAGCGTCGGCGTGTGGCAAAGACTTTCCCTTGATCGCCTACGGCAACATTGGCTACGCCGATGAAGAAGTGGGCTGGGTCAATACTGATTCGGAAAATCCAAATGCATATTGTGAACATGCAATTCACTGGCCGGTCAAAATTGTCGGTGGGTGTTGCGGCACGACTCCCCAGCACATTGTCGAATTAAGATCGGCTTTGAAATAAAACTAGCCACCTGATACTTTTTTTTCTGGACGCAGATAAACGCAGATTTTTCCAAAAAATGAGCAGGAATGTTTTTTTATCAGCGTTTTCAGCGTTCGTCTGCGTCCTATTTTTAAAACTGTCAGGCAGGTAGAAATAAAAAAATTATTTCAAATATTGATCAAAGAAGGCAATTGTCCGCTGCATGGCGGTTGAGAAGTTCGCAGAAATATTATGGTTGTCACCGTCATACGTGTACAAATCAGCGATTTGGTTTGCATTGCGCGCCTGCTCAGCAAGGCGAACGGAAAACTCCAAAGGGACATCCTCATCTTCGGTTCCGTGGTGCAGTTCCAACGGTCCAGAAAGATCAGCGAGATAAGATGTCGCTGAAACAGAATCCCAAAATATAGGGTTGTCTTCGGGCGAGCCAAACGCTTCGATCCATCCTGTGCGCCAGCCAATTCCGCGTGAACTGGGCGATGGTGTAAATGAGCCGGTGCGCCGCCAGTTGTAAAGCATATCTGTGTACGAAGCCACCACGCCCGCCCAGATCACGCCCACTTTTACATCCTTTGAAATGACCATCGTGCGCAATGTGAGATAACCTCCCATCGAGTGTCCCCACATGCCAATTTTTTCGGGGTTCACTTCAGGCAATTGTTTGATGGATGAAACAGCATTGAGCACATCAACTTGATAGCCAGGGTTGCCATACGCGCCTGTCGCTGCGCCTTCCGAAGCATCATGTCCGCGGTAATCAATTCGAAAGACCACATAATCCGCCCTTGCGATTTCATCGACATAAGCAATATATCTTTCGGTTGTGCGGTAAACATCGGGCGGAATGTATCCGTGGTTGAACACGATGGCTGGCCAGCCGCCCTCGGGCATTTCCCCTTCCGGGACGGTGAGCAGCGCATAAATTTTCAGCCCCTCTGAAAGATAATAGGCATAATACCGACGATAGTTTGACCCCTTGGTTAATTCCTTTACGATGCTAATCTCACTCCCTGGGTAGTCACCCGCCCGCATGGAAATAATGCTCATCGGGTGGGGAACTGGTGTCACTGTTGGAGTCGGCACGACTAGCGTAGGCGTAAATAATAATGCGGGGGTAAACGTGTTTGTCGCTGTTGCAGTTTCAGTAAGCGGAACAACTGTGCTCGCAGGTATAACAGCTTGTGTTGCGCAGGCGGTTGCGAATAGCGCAATCGTTATCAAAACCAATAAAGTTTTTTTCATCTCAGAACTCCTTGCCTATTAAGAAAACAACAGGAGGCAGTTTATTACTGCCTCCTGTTTACTTTTTACTTATTACTTTTTACTCACTTACGCCTTCGCCGCCGCTTCCTGCTCTCGTAATTTCTCTGTTGCGCGGAAATACTTGAGATAGCGAATCGAATTCGCATCCTTGCTCAAAAGCAGATCCGTCGCGCGGATCGTGCTTCCCAATTTGATCGGGTCGGTGATCGAGCAGGTCGCGCCCATTTGCATCGCAAGCGAAAGGAACGCGCTGTTCACAGCATGTCGGTCTGGCAAGCCAAACGAAACATTGCTCGCGCCGAGGTTGATATTTACGCCAAATTCTTTTTTGAGTAATTCGATTGTCCGCAGTGTGATTAGCGCGGCGTTGCTGTCGTGTCCCACCGTCATCACCAGCGGATCAATAATAATGTCTTCAATTGGAATTCCCATCTTGGCGGCGCGCTCAATGATTATGCCCGCCACAGCCAGACGTTCTTCGGCAGTCTTTGGAATTCCATTCTCGCCAATCGTCAACCCGATGACTGCCGCGCCTCTTGCTTTAACGAGGGGCAGGACAGCGCTCAATTGTTTTTCCTCCCCGTTGACAGAGTTCACGAGCGGCTTGCCCGGCGCAGCATTCAGCCCCGCTTCGAGAATCCGCGGGTCGTTTGAGTCGATGCACAGCGGCACATCCACCACAGATTTTATGGCTTCCACCACCAGCGGAATCATCGCCGCTTCATCAATTTGCGGGTGACCCACATTCACATCCAAGACATCTGCGCCCCACGCCACCTGTCTCAGCGCAAGCTGTTTGACATAATCCATATTGCCATCCACCAAGGCTTGCCCCAATTTCTTAATGCCCGTTGGATTGATCTTCTCCCCGATGATGACAAATGGCTTATCGATGCCGATCACAACTTCCTTCTTCTCTGATTTTAGAATTGTATGCATTGTGCCCTCCGAAAAATATTAAAACCTGACAGGTCTCAAAAGACCTGTCAGGTTTGATTTACTTCTCCAAAAGTTTCATTGCCGTTTCCACCAGCATCGCCGTACCAATTGGCAGGGCGCGTTCATCCAGATCAAATTTTGGATGGTGCAAAGAATAGCCTTCGTGACCTTTCTTCTGCACGCCCAGCATAAACATCGCGCCGGGAGCGTGTTCTAAAAACGAACCGAAATCTTCCGCGCCGAGTGATTTTTCCAACTCGGTCACATTTTCTCTGCCAAGCATTGCCACACCAAGTTTCTCAATTTCAGCAGAAACTTTTTCCTCGTTAATCATCGGCAGTCCGCCGATCTCAAACTTTAGATCGTAGTCGCCGCCTAATGCTTTTGCCACTTCAAATGCCCGCTTGATCTCAGCATGGATTTGCTTTTGAACCGCCACATCTGTATAACGCAATGTCCCCGTAATTTTTACGCTTTGCGGAATCACGTTTTCAGTAAAGCCGCCGTTGATCGAGCCAATGCTCACGACCGCAGCCGCAAACGGATTTAACTTGCGCGAGACAATTCCGTTCAATGCAAAGATGACGTGCGCCAGCAGAAAGAAAGGATCAATCGTTTCCTGCGGATACGCGCCATGCCCGCCCTTGCCTTCGATGACGCCAAACCACGAATCGACTCCGCCCGAACATGCTCCATGGCTGATGGTGATCGTTCCGACAGGCTGGGTCGGGTCAATGTGCTGCGCGATGACATAATCCACGCCGTCCATTGCGCCGTCTTCGACCATGCGTTGTGCGCCGCTCTTGCCTTCCTCGTCAGCAGACTCTTCGCTGGGCTGAAACAAAAAGCGGACTCGTCCGTTGAATTTTTCTTTGGTAAGCAACTGCGCCGCGCCCAAAGCCATCGCCGTATGTGAGTCATGTCCGCAGGCGTGCATTTTTCCATCTATCGTGGATGCGAAATCCATCTCGTTTAATTCCTGAAGCGGCAGCGCATCCATGTCCGCGCGGATGGCGACCATCTTGCCGCCTTCGCCGATGTCTGCCACGACGCCAGTTTTCCCAATCCCGCGCTGGACTCTGTACCCCATCTTTTCCAACTCTGTGGCAACGATCCCCGCCGTGCGCTGAACATCGAAGCCAAGTTCAGGGTGCATGTGAAAATCGCGCCGCCATTCAATGATCTCTTCTGAAATTCCGTGTGCCTGTTTTAACATTTTCTTCTTCCTCTAAAATAATTATTGAAATAAACCACAGATAAATGGGATGCCAAATATTCATCCTTCACGCGAAGCGTTCATCCCTCATCCTTTCTTTTTCACCACTTCCTTCTCCGCCGCCGCCATAATCGCATCCAACGCTTTTTCCTGCTGATCTTCCAGCGGCGGGACTTGATGCTCGCGCAGAATCCGCTCCGCTTCGTCTGTGGCGTGCTCCGCGATGCCCTTGCGTTCGTTCCGCTCCCAGGTTTCCCAAGTGTTGCGTTCGGCAAGTCTGCCGCTGAGATTCAATTCAGTCTTGAGATATTTCATGGTGTGCTTCTGTCCGAGGAAGTTGCGCGTGCCATCCATCGCTTTCAGAATTCCTTCAAAAGCTAGGGTGTCTTCGTTTACAACAATCCCCTTTCGCAAGCGGATAATATTCCCTGCCAGTTCGTTATCCAAAACCATTTGCGCGTACGAACCCATCACGCCCGCTTCCATTTCGCCAATGCCCGAGAGTTCGTCTGCGCCAGCCAAAGCAGGGATCGCCGCATTCAGTCCGCGCTCAAATCCGTTTTGTGCTTCCAGCGTGTGCGCGTTCGTTGAGAATCCATACACATTGACCGAGTACCCGTAAGAATGCCCAAGTTGAACGGTGGCGGCAGATGCCAAGCCGAGTTCGAGTCCGCCCCAGAGCAAGCCTGTGCGCGGTTCGAGCATCGCCAGCCGTCCGCAATAAATGATCGGCAAGCCCGGGTTGATGATCTGCGACAGCACAACAATAGCCAGTGTCTCCGCGTTTTGCTGTGCCAAACTTCCAGCCATCGTCATGGGAGATGTCGCGCCGCCGATGGGGCAGGGCAGTGTCGCAAACGCTACGCCTGCCTTCGCCATTGCAATCACCGCTTCCGCTTCGTGATCGGGAATGGTCAACGGGCTGACAGGAGACAGCGAAAGCGTCAGCGCCGACGGTTCCACGCCGATCACTGCAGCCATTTCCAGCGCATACTTCACTTCGTACGCATATTGAATGCCAGGACCCTGCAATGGCTTGGTCGTGTGCGGAATGGAATGGCGGTACATGTACAAAGACATCAATTCGCCCGACACATTTTGCGGAGTGAAAAACGGCGTGACCGTGTGACAATTTTCCAGCGCATCAAGCAGCCGCGTCGCATCAATCACATCCTGCTCTTCCGCCGAACGGCGTGAATCGGTCTTTGCATCATACACATCGCGTGCGCCGCCGAGGTTATGAAAATATAAATTCCCATCGCCAAGCGTTCGCGTTGTTCCGCCGCGTCCCGTCAGCGTTGCCCGCTTTCCTGATTTTTTTATGCTGTCTTCCACCAACTCAGGCGGAAAATAAACGCGGTTGCCTTTAACCGTACAGCCCGCGCCCATCAAAATATCCAAACTTTCCTTGTGCGTCCACACAAAACCAATTTCGCTCAGAATCCGCAAAGTGGTCTCATGAATGGATTTCACTTCATCCTGTGATAAAAAATTCAACCGATCCATAAACTCTCCTTTATCATCGCTGACAACTGATCACTGATTACTCGTTCCTAATTACCAATCACCAATTACTTTTTATCCAACGTCTGCGCCAAAAACGCCACACACTTCTCTTCCGCATCAATTACATTTTCAACATCCAAAAATGAATGTCCTTCGTCTTTATACAAATGCAATTCAACTTCCTTGCCCAACTCAACCAGTTTATCACGCGCATCCATCGACTCGGATGCAGGACAGCGCGGATCATTTCCGCCGCAGATCATTTGCACAGGTGCGTTCACTTTATCCAAAAAGAAATACGGCGAGCGCGCAACCCACAACTCGTGGTTGTCTTCGGGGTAGCCCATGTTTTCGATATTCCAATGTTGCAAATCTTCACGCGAATTTTTGTGTGACTTGATCCAATTCAAGAACGGCACAACGGCCGACCCCGCCGCCCATAATTCAGGATACATCGTCAAGCAGGTCATCGTCAAATAACCGCCATGACTTCTTCCCGTCACCGCGATTTTATTTTGTTCAGCCAAACTGTTGTCGAGTAAATAATTCACGCCCGCCGCGCAATCATCGGTATCCACGCCGCCCATGTTGTAGCGGCTCGCGTTCTGCCATTTTTTGCCATAGCCTGTCGAGCCGCGATAATTGGGCGCAAGCACCGTCCACCCGCGCGAAACCATGTGACTGATCATCGGCTGCCACAAAAATTGAACATGCCAGTTGGGCCCGCCGTGAATGTCAATCACCGCCGTTTTGCCTTTTCCGCGATACAACAACGCAGGCACTTGCACGCCATCTTTGCCCGCATACCAAACTTCCTCGGGCGGAATAAATTCCGCATTCCGCAACTCATCAGGCAGCGAGTTAGTTAATTGCTGAATCGAATCATCTTCGAGATTTATTTTCCACAAGTCGCATGGATGGCTTGTGTCTTCATAAAGAATCACAACGCCATCGTCCGTAAACTGCGGATGATAATGGACGCCATCCCCGACTTTTTTTTGATGAAGAGCACCGCTTCCATCTCTAAACTGAAAGCTGGTTCGTGCCCCCTCAGCATGTACCCAGCCGATTAATTGCCCGCTCCGCGACCACGCAGGCTGCGTATCATCGCCCGCAGATTCATTGACCCATGTAATTTCCTGAGTCTCAATGTTGAATAATCCAATATCATGCCATTCGCCGTTTTCTCCAGAGAATGCCAAAAATTTTGAATCAGGTGACCAAGCAGGATTCTCCGCGTTCAAAGGTTGACCATTGACCTGTAATTGCGTGGTTGGAATTTTCGTCGGTTTACCTTTGCCCGTTTTGCGCGGACGATTGACCGGCATCACATAAATGCTGCGGTCACTCGCCGTTGACTCAGCTTCGAACGCGATCCACTGCCCATCGGGCGACCATTTTGCGTCCCAGCACGGATGGAATACATTTTTTATCATTCGACCTGGGTCAGCATCAACGTCAACGGGGAGCAGGTGCAGAGCAAATTGACCATGCTTGTCAGAAAGCACAGCCAGTATTTCGCCATCGGCTGACCATGTGATATTTGGCTGATGTGCGTAAGCAATACGGGGCGTGAGATTGGTGGATGTGCTGCTCTCGAAATCGTGGACAACAATTTGATAAGACTCGCTCCCATCCACATCCAACGCAAACGCCAGATATTTTCCGTCGGGCGAAAATACTGGCGCAAACTTTGCTCCCTGCAATGTCGTTGCGAGGAGGGTGCTCTCCCCGACGAAGCAATCTCCCACTGAGTCGAAGATTGCTTCGGGCGAAGTGCACCCTCGCAACGACATTTCATAGAGTTCCCATTTGCCTGATTTATTCCACGAAAAAACCAACCTCTGCCCGTCGGGTGAGATGTCAAACTTTAATCCGCTGTCTACATGTGGCACGCGCAGAAGTTGAGAGAGATTGAGCATGTTTTTGATTGACCTTAATTTTGAATGGTTTCAAGCTGAAGTGAAAATATCTAATAAAAGCAAACCCTATTGCGACCGCTATTTTTTGCATTATATAAGGCAATGTCTGCTTTTTTTAGAATTTCTCTTAAATTTATTTCTTCAGTATAACGGTATATCGATATTCCGATACTGATGGTTGCATGTATTGTTATATCGTTGTTTATTACAATAAAATTATTCGCCACGCCTGCTCTCAGTTTTTCCGCTACAGCTTTTCCTTTTTCAAACTCTAAACTGGGAAGCCCTACAAGAAACTCTTCTCCGCCAATTCTGCCTATAATGTCGCTTTCTCGTAAGGATTTTTTCAAGTAGTTGGCAAAGTGTTTTATAACAATATCTCCAACATCGTGACCGTACGTGTCATTAATATCCTTGAAATGGTCAATGTCGATGTAAAGGATTACTAAATCTGTTTGCGTCCTTTTTATTTGTCGAATGGCGTTTTCAAGAGCAAGCAGGCATGAACCCCTGTTGTATAAATTTGTCATGGAATCATAAGCGGCTAACTCGCGCATTTGTTTTTCCAATTCATTCACCTTCAAAAGCTGTCCGACAAAAAACCATGAAAAAACTGGAGCCAGAATTATGGGCGAAATGAAAGACGATATTCTGCCAGGATCAGGCGTGTTGTTATTTGCCAGTAAAAGAATAAAAAACCTGATGACCTGGGTGAAAATAATAGACGTCAGGGTAATTAAAATTGTGGTCCCCAGCCTGCCAATTTTTTCGATTAATAAAATCACACATGCTCCTGTTTGGATTTGAATGATTTGAAGCTTAAATAGTATCGCTGTTAAGATTTAGTGTGGATGAAATAATCCCGAAGGGGCGACATTTTTTTACACCGCCTTCGGGATTGATTTGTCACGTTTCAAACGTGACCTGCGTTTTATGCGGGTTCGAAATCTTCGATCAAGGGCAATGACTCGGCGCCTGCTTGTTTGGCAAGATTTAAGACAAAGGCGTGGAGCTGACTCACTTGGGCAGGATCAAGCTCAGGGCGGCGGTAGGATGCGAGCAATTCCTTCACGCGGATTTTTGCGCGGTCAAATGTATCCAGCGATCCGCCTGCTTTCCAGCCGCGCATCGAGTCGCGGTCAATAATCGCGCTTGGCATGTTCTGCTCTTTTTGGAAGAGCTGCATGGTGATCCTTTGTTTGAGGAAGTCGCCGCCTTTGAAGTTGACTCCTTCGTAAAAACCTGTGGCAAGCGTTTCGGTGTGGATCTTCATGCCTTGCAACATGCGTTGTGCCATTGCCACGCCTTCTGCGTCGATGACGAGTTTTTCTGCGCTGTGGCAAAGGAGGAAGTCCAACATGCCGGAGCCTGAGATCATGTTGATTCCGCTCAACGCGCCGATCATGGCGGTGATTCCGCTTTCAATACCCGCTTGCATATCGAGCCGCTTGGAATCGGTTGCGCCCATGTAGGCGTGAGTGGGTACGTTTAAATATTTGCCGACCTGCGCGTAGGACGAATCGATCATGGCGGTTTCGACTGCGCCCATGGGCGTGCCGCCCTTGCGCATGTCGAAGATGGCGGGTGCGCCGCCCCAAACAATGGGCGAACCCGCATGTGCCAGTTGATGAATGGTGATGCCCGCCAGACATTCTGCGGCGTGCTGTGTGACCGCGCCAAGTAATGTGACAGGAGCCGCTGCGCCCGCCAGAGGCATGGAGACGATTTCAGCGGGGACGCCTGCGCGCGCCAACACCATCAGGTTGCCTGATCCAAAACTCGACCAGATCAGCGGAGGCGATGGGCAAACATCAAAGACGGCGCGAGGTTTTGTGCGCAGGTTATCCGCTCCGCCAGACATGATGGCGAGCATGTCAATCATGAATTGCACGGTTTTGTTGCTGAACGCGCCTGTGACGATGGGCTTCTTTGAATGAAGCAAAACCAGATACAGGCGATATAGGTCGTGAATCTCTTTTGGAACATCGTGACAAACCACAGCCGTAGATTGTGCGTCGTACTGCGGAAGTTGTTCCGCAACTTTGAGCAGGCGGATCAGGTCAGCCGTTTCGGCGGTTTTCTGTTCGAGTGTGTCTGGGTCGAGCACGCTGATGCCTGACGAGCCAGGGTCAAATTGAACCTTGTCGCCGCCGTATTCAACTGTGGGGTTGCCGTCATAATCAAAAAGTTGGAATGTGCGCGGAACGGTTTTCAATGCGGCTTTTGCAATTTGCGCGGGTATTCTGACGACCATGGTTTCTTCGTCTACTTGTGCGCCGGCATCCAGCAGAAGTTTGCGGGCTTCTTCGTTTTGCACTTTGATGCCAGGCTTGAGCAATAATTGATAAGCCTCGTCAACAATGCGCTCGATCAAATCTTGAGTTAGTAGAGAGAGTCTTGGTTGCATGGGTCACCTTTGGGTGTGGGTAATAAGTGAGAAGTAAAAGGTAAAAAGTGAAAAGCAACGAGTTTGGCTTATCACTTTTTACTTCTACCTTTTTACTTTTTCACTTCTTTTCAACCGACTTAATAATTCGTTCCATTTCCTTGCTGATGTTGGCGTCCAGTGCGTCTGGCTGATGTTCCTTCAAGGTTTTGCGTGCTTTGGCGAGTGCCCAATCACGCGCATCATCTTTCTTGGTTTCCCATTCAGAGTAGGGGCGGCGATCCATGAACTGCGGCATGAATAATTCGCGCATGTGTTTGCGGGTATGCTTCTGACCCAGGTAATGTCCGCCGGGGCCGACTGCCGCAATCGAATCCATGGCGAGGGTTTCCTCGTTGACTTCGATGCCTTGCATCATCTTGTGAACGATGGAGAAGATTTCGCAGTCCATCATCATTTCTGCGTAAGACCAAATGCGGCTGCCGTGCAGGAATCCGCAGCCAAGCAGCATGTCAGACATGGCGACGCTTGCCATGAAACTGGAAAGTCCGCCTTCGAGACCAGCCTGCCAGTTGGGTTCTTTTGCGCCTGTGGCAAATGCGCCCATCGAAAGCGGAATGTTGTAGAAATCCGCGAGGATGTTGGTTGCCGCGCCGAACAGAAAATCTTCGGGTCCGCCGCCGGTGTACGATCCGTTGCGTAGGTCAGAGGCGGTTTGTGCGGCGGCGTAAAAAACGGGCGCGCCGGGGAAAGCCAGTTGTAAAAGTGCTGTTCCTGCGATTACTTCCGCATTGCCGACTGCAAGATTGCCAGCCAATGTGATCGGTCCGGTGGTGGCGCAGGCGGCCATGGTCATAAATCCGGTTGGGATTCCAACTTCCGCGGCGAGCAGCGCGGCATCCAAACTTCCGCCGTCATGACCGAGCGGGGGAGCAGTGCATTGCATCAGCGAAAGCACAGGCCGCTCGCGGAGTTTATCCCGGCCGCCGACGATCAATGCCGCCATCTCAATTGCGGCTTTGGCTTCTTCCACGTTGTAAACTGACTCGGTCTGCACGTGTTTGGTCGAGTTCTCCCAAACGGCTTTCAGTTCATGCAGTCCGCGTGACTCGGCGGGTGTATCTTGCGCCGAAAGCGAAACCCAATGAAACGCAACCTCTTCGGTTGCGTCTGCCACGCGGGCAATATCACGCACATCCTGCAAACATGAGGTGCGCTTTTCGCCGGTGTGGATGTCGAGGATTTCCACGCCGCAACCGTCGGTGCCGAGGTTGACGTGGTTTCCGTCAAGTTGCAAATCCTGCTGCGGATCACGCGCTGCGAGTTTGTAGGCAGGCGGCGCTTTCTTGATCGCATCTTCGATGATCTGCGGCTTGACGCGCACGATCTTTTTTTCATAGTCCACGTCTGCGCCGTTGGCTGCCCAAATTTCCAGCGCGCGCTTGGACGGGAATCTCACGCCGACTTTTTCAATAATTTGTAAAGTCGCTTCGTGAATTTTCTTTACATCATCTTGTGTCAGCACTTCCAGCTTTAGTTTTGGATTGCTGATGGTTTTAATATTTTTTGAAGACATAGACCCTCCCGAGGCTAATGTCTCTCGCGCTCTCTGGTTGGTGTTTATATGTCATTGCGAGGAGCGTTCTTGCTCTTAGCGACGAAGCAATCTCCAGTTGTGTAGGAGATTGCTCACCGCACTAGCGTACGGCGCAAGTGTCGGGCTGCTTCGCAAAAGCACTGCCCTCGCAACGACATTTTACTGATCTGACTTGCCGAGCAATTCCTTGGCGACTTTCACAGCGCCGATCGCATCTTCAGAATAGCCGTCGGCTTTGATCTTATCCACCCAGTCTTTTGTGATGGGTGCGCCGCCGACCATTACTTTAATGCGCGGGCGTAAGCCTTCCTTGTCCAACTCTTCGATCACTTCGCGCTGACGCACCATGGTGGTGGTCAACAATGCGCTCATGCCGATCAGGTTCGCGTTCACTTCGAGCGCCTTGCCGATGATCTTCTCTGCAGATTGATCCACACCCAGGTCGATCACTTCAAAACCAGAAGCGCTCAGCATGGTGCCGACAAGTGTCTTGCCGATCTCGTGAATGTCGCCTTCAACGGTTGCCAAAACAACCCGTCCCAGCATTTCGCGGGTTTCGCCGAGTTTGAGTAATTCAGGCTCAAGCACGGCAATGGCGGCTTTCATCGCTTCGCCCGCCATGACCAGTTCGGGCAGGAAGGCATCGCCTTTTCCAAATTGATCGCCGATGTAAGTCACACCGACTACAAATCCGTTTGTGATCGCATCCAACGGGTGCATCTTCAACTCGATGGACTTCTTCGCAAGTTCAGCGGAGATATCCGAGTCCCCATCAATAATGCTTTGTGCCATCTCTTTTAACAGTTCTTCTGACATACGGCCTCCTATTTTGATTTTTGGATCATGAATGTTGCCAATTCTTCTTTTTCTCTCAATAATTCCGCAGGAATGCTGCGATATTCTTCCAGCCATTTTCCAGAATCTAAAATATGCTCAATGGATTTTTGCACCGCTTTTTCAGCGTCGCCTTTTGCAAGCGCCTCTATGATTCCCATGTGTTCTTCATAAGTTTGGGCAACACTGCTTGCCAGTAACTCAGGCTTACGGAATACCGCTTCATACAATAGCCAATCGGGGAATGCGTTTGTTACCACGGCATATAATTTGATGAGCAGGTTATTGCCCGAAGCCTCGGCAATCAATGAATGGAACTCGCGGCTTAATTCCCGTTCCTGGGGCATCTCGTTTAATTTGACATGCCTCTTCATTTCGGTCATTATTTTTTCCAGTCCCGAAATCTGCTCCGGCGTAATATGCAGTGCGGCTTCGCGCGCGGTCAGCGCTTCGAGGATTAACCTCAAACCGTAGGCGTCTGCGATATCTTTTACAGACATTTCACGCACACGCACGCCGCGATACGGCACGCGCTCTGCAAGACCTGTCGAAACGAGAAGGTCGAGCGCTTCGCGCACGGGCGTCATGCTCACGCCCATCTGCGTGGCGATGTCTTCCTGGCGCAACCAGTCTCCGGGTTTGTGTTTGCCCGCGATAATCTGACGGTGGAGCGCATCGTAAACTTCTTCCTTGAGAGGTTTGTGGGTAAGTTCTTTTTCTAAATTTATCGCCATGATTATATATTATATATAATCATGGCGCATTATGGAAGTTATTTTCATCACGAGATTTGTAACCGAATGATGTTCTTCATCAAAAAAATCCTTTCGGTTATACTCGGCATATTGGAGTGCCTATGTCTGAAATTGACCTCACCCTGCTAAAACCCGCAATTGAATCTTACATTCCGCTGGGGCGCTCGGGGCTTTTGCCTGCCCTGCACGCCGCGCAAAAAGTCTATGGCTGGCTTCCGCAAGAGGTTGCCGCCGAGGTTGCAAAGGCTTTGCATGTGCCGCTCGCGGATGTGCATGGCGTCATCGAGTTTTATTCGCTCTTTTACAACGAGCCGGTTGCAAGAAATTTCATTCGAGTTTGTACCGACCCCGCCTGTGCGCTCAAAGGTGCAGATGGACTCCTCAGCCGTCTTTGCAAGCAATATGATGTGGAGCCGGGCGGGACTACCCGTGACCTGTCTCTAACCATCGAGCAGAGTCCATGCCTCGGGCTTTGCGAACAAGCCCCGGCGGTTTGGGCAACGGACGGCGACCAATCGACAGTGGGTGATGGCACGCAAGAAGCACACCGTCCACGGTCCGCGGTCTACGGTCCAATCCGCGAGTTGACCGCCAACTGCGGACAAGGCACAACCACGCTCGCAAAATATGGCGAATACGCTGCCTACAAAAAAGCGTTGACCATGACCTCCGAAGAAGTCATCGCAGAAACTGACAAAGCTTCAGGACTGGTCGGGCGCGGCGGCGCGGCATTCCCAACCGGCATCAAATGGGGCGGCGCGGCAAAAGCGCAAGCCGACCAAAAATATGTCGTCTGCAATGCCGATGAATCCGAGCCGGGTACATTCAAAGATAGAGTTTTATTGTTGGATGATCCGCACCGCACCCTCGAAGGGATGTGTATTGCGGCGTATGCCATTGGCGCGAGCAAAGGCTATTTGTATATCCGCGGTGAATATCCATACATTGTGCCGGTTCTCGAAAACGCCCTGAACGAAGCGCGTGCCGCTGGTTATCTCGGCCAACATTTTGATATTGAAATCCGCGTTGGTGCGGGCGCTTATATTTGCGGCGAGGAGACCGCGCTGTTTGAATCGATCGAAGGGAAGCGCGGTTTTCCACGTGTCAAGCCACCCTTCCCAACCACGAGCGGATTATTCGGCAAGCCGACGGTCATTAATAATGTGGAAACGCTTTGTAATCTGCCGCTCATCATTTCCAAAGGTTCTGTGGAATATCGCAAGATTGGCACGGAAGTATCGCCGGGTCCCAAATTGTTTTGTGTTTCTGGTGATGTTGCAAAGCCAGGTTTGTATGAAGTGCCGTTTGGCGTGACCTTGCGTGAACTGCTGAACATGGCGGGCGGTGTTGCGGGAGAAAAATCTCTCAAGGCGGTTTTATTCGGCGGCGCGGCGGGAGCGTTTGCCACGTCTGCTCATTTGGATGTGAAACTCACGTTTGAAGATTTGCGCGCGGCAGGACTTCCGCTGGGTTCTGGCGTGGTGATGGTCTTCGACGAGACACGCGACATGCGCGATGTTTTGAATCGGCTGGGGAAATTCTTCGCACACGAATCTTGCGGAAAGTGTTATCCGTGCCAAATGGGAACCCAGCGTCAAATGGAAATTCTGGAGCGCGTAGCCAAACTGGAAACTCTGCCCGATGATTTTGCCCGCCTGCAAGATGTCGGCTGGACGATGACCGAAGCCAGTCTGTGCGGTTTGGGTCAAACTGCCGCGAGTGCGGTGCTTTCGGCGATGAAGTTGTGGCCGGAGTTGTTTCAGGTTGGAAGGTTTGAAAGTTGAAGGTTGTAAAACTTGCAAACCTTCCAACTTTCCAACTTTTAAGCGGAGACCTATGACAATCATATTTTCGATGGATGGAAAAGAAATAACAGCAGAAGATGGCAAGACTCTGCTCGAAGTTGCGCGTGAGAATGGCGTGGATATTCCCACCATTTGTTTTCACGAGGCAACGACGGCGAATGCGCTTTGCCGAATTTGCGTGGTCGAGGTGGAGGGGATGCGAACGCTCCAGCCTGCTTGCATTGTCAGGGCGGCGAACCAGATGAAGGTGCAGACGCGAAGCGAGAAAGTCATCCGCGCGCGTAGAACCATTTTGGAAATGCTCGCATCCACGATGGATTTATCTGACGCGCCCGAAATCCAAAAGATGATGATTGAGTATGGCGCGAAGTCAGATCGATTCCCGGGTGCAGAGCGCCGCGAGTCGCAAGTCAAAGACGATAACCCGATGTATATCCGTGATTACTCGAAGTGTTTGTTGTGTTGGCGCTGCGTGCAAGTTTGCGCGGAAGATGCGCAATACACGTTCGCCATCAATTTCAGCGGGCGCGGATTTGAAACGCAGATCGGCACATTCTTCGACAGGTCAATTCCTGAAACTTCGTGCGTGTTATGCGGACAATGCGTTGCGGTCTGCCCGACAGGCGCGTTGAAACCGAAGCGCGAATTTTTGTTGGAGCAGGGCATGAGTCCGCAAGAGATCAACGTGCTAAACACTGGGCGAAAAAAGAGAAGGTAACGTGGAATATTCAGCAGTATTTTTTGGTTTGATTTCTGCCGTCACTTGGGGCGCGGGCGATTTCAGCGGCGGAATGGCGGTCAAGCGCACCAATCCGTACGGAGTGGTGATCAGCGCGCATGTCATGAGTCTATTTATGATGGTGGCGCTTGCGTTGGTCTTTGGCGAGCAAATTCCTCCTCTCAGCGATTGGCTGTGGGGCGCAGCGGCGGGACTTTGCGGTGGAGTGGGTTTGGCTTTGTTATATCGTGCGCTGGCAATGGGACAGATGAGCGTGGCTGCGCCTGTGTCTGCATTGGTCGCGGCTTCGTTGCCAGTTTTGATTAGCGCTTTTTCGGATGGACTGCCGCGCTGGATTACCCTGGTTGGTTTTGTCCTGGCGCTGACAGCGGTCTGGCTGATCTCTGGCGGAGTTGGAATTGAGTTACGCTTGGATCATTTATATTTGCCAATAGTTGCAGGTTTGACCTTCGGCGCTTTCTTTGTTTTTCTTCATTACGGAAGCAGCACCTCGATTTTTTGGACGTTAGCTGCCACACGGGTTGCCTCGATCACCGGTCTGTTGGGATATTCCATTATTGCGCGCGAGCGCTGGTTTCCGACATCTGATAGCTGGGGATTTATTGCGATGAGCAGTGTACTTGACGCGGCAGGCAATGCCTTTTATGCCATCTCCGCCCGCATGGGTCGCATGGATGTGGCGGCGGTGCTTGGTTCGCTTTACCCCGGCTCAACTGTTTTATTGGCATGGTTCATTTTGAAGGAACGTATCTCGCCGTTGCAAATGATTGGTATTTCTGTTGCGCTTGTTGCGATTGTGTTGATTACGGTTTGACCTATCCCCCAGCCCCTTCCCTGTGAGGGAAGGGGAGCAAGACCTACCTAACCCAAGAAAAAGAGAGAGAATATATGCCTGTAAAAAACATCGTGATTGGGCAGGGCGTTTCAAGTGAAATGTACGCACGCTCAAAAGAATTACGGCGTGAGATGACCCCCGCTGAAACGATTTTGTGGAAAGAGTTAAGAACAAATAAATTAAATAGACTCCACTTTCGGAGACAGCAAGTCATTGACAGGTTTATTGTTGATTTTTATTGCCATCAGCATGAATTGATCGTTGAGGTGGATGGTGATATTCATGAGTTTCAAAAAGAATATGACGCGGAACGCGAATCGTATTTGAATGAACACGGCTTTCGTGTAATTCGATTTAGAAACGAAGAAGTTATAAATGATTTGCAAGGTGTTTTGAAAAAGATTTTGAGTGAGTGTGAAACCTAACCCCCAGCCCCTTCCCTTCAAGGGAAGGGGAGCAGAGCGCCTTCCTGCCCAAAGATTCCCCCTTTCCTTTTTAGGAAAGGGGAGCAAGACCCACCTAACCCCTAACCCCTAACCCCTTCCCTTAAGGGAAGGGGAGCAGAGCGCCTTCCCGCCCGAAGACTCCCCCCTTTCCTTTTTAGGAAAGGGGGGCAGGGGGGATAGGTCAGGAGAACTACCATGATAAAACCCGACAGAATCGTCACCACCACCTGCCCCTACTGCGGGGTTGGTTGCAATTTACAGCTGCATGTCAAAGATGACCATATTTTCAAAGTCACCTCGCCGTTTGACTCGCCGGTTAATCACGGCAATTTATGCGTGAAGGGACGTTTTGGCTACGACTATGTTTATCACCCAAAGCGGA
>CAMCQT010000072.1 GCA_945877125.1 Candidatus Brevifilum fermentans
GCGCTGGAAGTAAATTTACAAACAAATACAATGTTGACAAGTTGGTGTATTTTGAATGCGGTGATGATGTGAATACCGCCATTTTCCGAGAGAAACAGATCAAAGCAGGTTCACGAAAGAAAAAGATGGATTTGGTAAACAGCATAAATCCTGAATGGAAAGATTTGTTTGATGAGTTCTTCAACCAGTGAGAAGTGTCATTTGATAGTGTCATTCCCGAAAGAACGTCGGGACGATGTGCGAGGGCGCACTTGGTTTTTGCCCGAAGCAATCTTCCCGCCGTGTTGGAGATTGCTTCGTCCCGATAAGAGCATTCGGGATGATATCGGAAAGAGCATCCTCCTCGCAATGACAGATGAGAGAGAAACCATGAAAAAATCCATCCTGCGCCAGCAAGCGGAAGAGAAGCTGGGTAAGCAAAAATATACGGAAATTCCCGCAACGGAAGCCGAAAACCTGCGCCTGATCCACGAGCTGGAAGTACACCAGATCGAGTTGGAGATGCAGAACGAGGAACTGGTGCAGGCACGGGCTGAGGCGGAAGAGATTTACCGTCAATATACCGACCTGTATGACTTTGCCCCAATCGGTTACTTTACCCTGACACGCGATGGAACGATCCTGCAAGCCAACCTGGCTGGGGCAACGCTGCTGGGCGCTGGCGCGGAGCGCATCAAGCTGATCAATCGTCGGCTGGGGTTATTTATTTCAGACGAGTCTCGCCCTGTTTTTAGCGCCTTTCTGGAAAGCCTGTTGTCCTGTGAAGGTAGAGATACCTGTGAGGTGGCGATCGAGAACAATGGAAATGGGCTGCGCTGGGCGCTTATCAAAGCCAGTTGTTTTGAGGGCGGCGATGTGTGCCGCGCCACCCTGACCGACATCACCGAGCGCAAGCAGGCGGAAATGGAACTCATCCAAAGTGAAGCCAAATTCCGCAGCACCTTTGATCAATCACCGGTCGGATCAGTTATTGTCGGGCTGGATAAACATTTTATTCGGTGTAATTCTGCTTTCTGCAATTTCCTTGGCTACCCTGAGAGTGAATTGATCGGAAAGACAATTTCGGATATTACCCATCCTGAGGATTTGGAAATCGGGATGAAAGAATTGAAACAGATGATGGAAGGAAAAATAGAATCTTATACAAGACAGAAACGCTACATTCGGAAGGATGGCTCAATTATATGGGGAGAGATCAGCATTCGTCTGGTACGTGATGCAAACAATGAACCCTTATATTTTTTACCGATAATTCAAAATATCACCGAGCGCAAACAGGCGGAAGAGGCGCTGGGTGCCAGCGAGGAAAAATATCGTCAAATCGTGGATACGGCAGGCGAAGGCATCTGGATGATCGACGCAGAAGGCAACACGACATTTGCCAATCAAAAGATGACTGAATTGCTCGGCTATTCGGCAGGTGAGATGCTGGGCGTTTCGTTTTTTACTTTCATGGATGAAGATGGCAAAGCCCTCGCCGCCGCGAACGTGCAACGTCGCCGCCAGGGCATCAAAGAACAACACGACTTCAAGTTTCGCCGCAAAGATGGAACCGACTTGTGGACTATTCTTGAAACAAATCCCATCTTTGACAAGGATGGGCGCTACGCGGGCGCGCTGGCAATGATTACAAACATCACCGAGCGCAAACAGGCTGAGGAGCTGGTTCAGCGATATGCCGATGAATTGGAGCAGCGGGTGGAAGAACGCACGGCGCAACTTATCAGCGCGAACCGCGCCAAGGATGAATTTCTGGCGAACATAAGCCACGAGTTACGCACGCCGCTCAGCGGCATTTTGGGCTATTCTGAAATCCTTTTGGAAGGGGTGCGCGGTCCCTTGACTGAGAAACAGCAGCAAGCGGTGGAAATGATCAACTCGAGCGGGGAGTACCTTTTGAAATTGGTCAATGACATTCTGGATATATCTCGCATTGAGACGGGAAAGTTTGAGATCCGCCCTGAAATTATTGATGTAAATGAAATCTGTAAGTCGAGTTTGAGCCTCATCCTGCCGCTGGCAGGAAAAAAATCCATCCGCGTGGATTATTCACCCTGCATGGATGCCTGCACAATTTTCGCAGACCCCAAACGCCTGAAGCAGATGCTGGTCAATTTGCTGCACAACGCTGTGAAATTCACTCCTGAACAGGGGGCGGTAAAATTCAACGTGCAGGCGAATGCCAAAGAAGGTGTGATGCGTTTTTCGATCACAGACACCGGCATTGGAATCAAGCCTGAGGACATCCAAAAAATATTCAACCCTTTTGTGCAGGTGGACAGCGGGTTATCCCGTCAATACGAAGGCTCGGGGCTGGGGCTGGTTCTGGTGAAGAAGCTGGCTGAACTACATGGTGGGGGCGTTGAATTACAAAGTGATTTTGGCAAGGGCAGTTGTTTTACGCTTGTCCTGCCGTGGGAGAGAAGTGGGTAGTTGTTAGTGGGTGGTGGGTGGTGAGTAGTGGACAGTGAGAAGTGAGAAGTAAAAAGGGAACATGCTATGAAGAAAAGTAGCAAGTCAACCGAAGCGGAAGAAAAGCTGAGCAAGCAGGAGCAAGCGGCTCAGCCTGCAAAAGAAATGGACACTCAGCGCCTCATTCACGACCTGGAAGTACACGAGATCGAGTTGGAGGCGCAGGGCGAGGAGTTGGTGCAGGCTCGTGCAGAGCTGGAAGCGGCTCTGCGTCAATATACCGACCTGTATGACTTTGCGCCGGTGGGCTACTTTACCCTGACGCATGACAGCACGATCCGTCAGGCTAACCTGGCTGGGGCAAACCTATTGGGTGTAAAACACAACGAACTGAGCCAGCGCCGTCTTGGGGTATTTGTTGCCAGTGAGTCGCGCCCGGCCTTTAATGTTTTTTTGGGGGAACTTTTATCTGGCGAAGGAAAAAAAGCTGCGAGTTGAAATTTGAAAAACAGGGGAATGGCGTACGCTGGGCGCGCCTGGAAGCCACCTGCTTTGAGGGCAGTGATGTGTGCCGCGTCATGTTGACGGATATCACAGAGCGCAAGCAGGCAGCCGCCTTGCTGCAAGCGCGTGTACGCATCAGCGAATTCGTAGAATCGCATACCTTCGATGAATTGCTACAAAAGACGCTGGACGAAGCTGAGGCGCTGACGGGCAGTCAGATCGGATTCGCCCACTTTCTCGAAGCGAATCAAAAAAATCTGAGGCTGCAAATGTGGTCCACAAATACCCTGAAAAATATGTGTACCGCCGAAGGCAAGGGAATGCAGTACGCAGTTGACCAGGCCGGGGTGTGGGCTGATTGCATTTCGACACGCTCGGCAGTAATCCACAACGACTATCCCAACCTCCCCGCTTCGCATCGCAAAGGACTCCCGCCGGGTCATGCATCCATCCTGCGCGAGATCGTAGTGCCTGTTCTGCGGAATAATTTGATCGTGATGATTATGGGCGTGGGCAATAAATCCACCTACTATGACGACAATGACGTTGAAACCCTCACTCAATTGGCAAACTCGGTCTGGGATCTTGTTCAACGCAAACGGGCTGAAGATGCCCTGCGCGAAAGCGAAGAGAAATATCGCACGGTGGCAGATTTCACGTACGACTGGGAAGCGTGGCGCGGACTGGGCGGCAATTATCGCTATATTTCCCCGTCCTGTGAGCGGATCAGCGGGCACACAGCGGCAGAGTTTCTAGCAGACCCGACTCTTGCTGAGAAGATTGCGCACCCCGCTGACCAGGCAATGGTCAATAAACATTTTGACGAAGCCTTCGGTAAATTAAAAGGAGAGCATCTTCATTTTGATTTTCGAATCATCACCCCCAGCGGAGAAACACGCTGGATCGCTCACTATTGCACCGCCGTATATGGAGAAGACGGTCAGTGGCTGGGTCGCCGCGAAAGCAACCGAGACATCACCGAACGCAAACATACAGAAGAGGCGCTGCGTGAAAACCAGGAGCTATTCACGCTATTTATGCATCACTCCCCCATTTATACTTTTATCAAGGCGGTCAGTCACGATGAGAGCCGTGTACTGCAAGCCAGTGAAAATTACCTGCAAATGATCGGCATCTCAGGTCAGGATATGGTAGGCAAGTCTATGACGGAATTATTCCCCCCTGAATTCGCCGCCAAGATCACCGCCGACGATTGGGCTGTCATTTCCAATGGGCAGGTAGTGAAGCTGGATGAAGAACTGAATGGCCGCCACTATACCTCGATCAAATTCCCGATTGTCCAGGGAAATAAAAGCCTGTTGGCGGGGTACACGATAGACATCACCGAACAAGTGCGAACAGAAAAAGCGCTCGAAGCCATGAACCGCGAATTGCAGACCACCCTCCTCCGCGAGCAGGAATTGGCTGATACCGATATGCTGACGAGCGTCAACAATCGCCGCCGCTTATACGAACTCGCAGAGCTTGAATTTGAGATCGCCGTACGGTATCAACAACCGCTCTCCATTATCATGTTCGACATTGACCATTTTAAACGTGTCAACGACACCTTCGGGCACGCCGCCGGCGACCAGATATTGCAGCAGGTTGCACAGGTTGCCAACGCTCAACTGCGCGCCGCCGATATAATTGGGCGGTATGGCGGCGAGGAGTTTGTGATCGTGCTGCCCATGACAAGCGCGGAACATGCTTATCCGCTGGCAGAACGCCTGCGCCAGGAAGTGGAGGCGCTGCGTGTGCCCACAGAAAAAGGAGATGCCGCTGTCACGATCAGCATCGGCATCGTTGAAATGTCTCAAAACCAGCCAACCATATCAGTTGAGAACCTGATCCGCCGCGCAGATGAAGCCATGTACACCGCAAAACAAGCGGGACGGAATCAAACAAAGATCGGCAATTAATATCGGTGGTCGGGAATTGACACCCAAATCCCGACCACCCGATCTCTACTATCCTAAAAAGACGGAACAGGTCATGAAGAAAAACAGCAAACCATCCAAATCTGAACTGCGCCGTCAGGCGGAAGAAAAGTTGAGCAGGCAAAAACAAGCGGCTCAACCTGAGCAAGGTGTAGATACTCTGCGCCTCGTTCATGAACTGGAAGTGCATCAGATCGAGTTGGAGATGCAAAACGAAGAGTTGGTACAGGCTCGGGCTGAGTTGGAAGCGGTCCTGCGTCAGTACACCGACTTGTATGACTTTGCGCCAACCGGTTACTTCACCTTAACGCGTGAAGGCGCGATCCGTCAGGCTAACCTGGCTGGGGCAAACCTGCTGGGTGTAAACCCCTCTGACCTGACTCGGCGCCGCCTTGGGATATTTGTTTCCAGTGAATCACTCCCTGCCTATAACGTCTTTTTTGAACAGCTTTTAACAGGACAGGGAAAAATAAACTGCGAGTTGGCGTTTGAAAAAAAGGGGGACGGAGTGCTATGGGGACGAGTCGAAGCCACCTGTTTTGAGGGCGGCGAGATGTGCCGCGTCATGCTGACGGATATCACCGAGCGCAAACAGATGGATCAAGCCTTGCAGGAAAGCGAAACCCGCTATCGGGAATTAATAGAATTCGCTGTGGACGGAATCCTTCTTGGTTCACATGAGGGAATAATCATTGGCGCAAATTCCCACATGCTGAATTTAACCGGCAGAACTTTGGACAACTTGATCGGTAAACACATCAGCGTACTTTTCAAGCCCGGCGAATTAAAAAGCAATCCGCTCAAATTTGATCTATTGCACAAACAAAAAACTGTTATCAATGAACGTAACCTTGTCCGCCCGGACGGAAAAATTGTGCCGATTGAGATGCATACAAAGATGATGCCCGATGGAACTTATCAATCCATCTATCACGACATCACCGAGCGCAAACAGACAGAGGAAGCCCTGCGCACCGCCGGACAGCAATGGCAGGACACATTTAACGCCATTGGCGACTCGATTGCCCTTATGGATACTGATGGAATTATTATCCGGCATAACCGTGCCATGAGCACGTGGATAGGCAAGCCCGCCTGCGAAATTGACGGACACCTTTGCCATGAAGTCGTGCATGGCCATTCAGAACACATCAAAAATTGTCCCTTCCAGCGTATGAAGAAAAGCAAGCATCGCGAGAAGTTGATTTTTGAACTTAACGGGCGGCAAATTAATGCCACCGTGGATCCCATACTGAACAGCGACGGGAAAATCATCGGCGCAACGCACATTATCAGCGACATCACCGAACGGTTACAGATGCAGAAAGCCCTGCAAAGTTCCGAATCCAGCCTTAAGGCAATTTTTGAAAACAGCCAGCAATCTTTTGTCTTGATTGACAAAAATCGCACGATTCAATCTTTTAATGGGAACGCAAACAAGAACGCCAAAGCCCTCTTTGGGCACGAAATACAGCCGGGCGAATCGATCTATAAAATTATTTCACCCCAGGAGCATGCGGAGTTTGACGAAAACTTCGAGCGTGCGCTGGCTGGTGACACAATCCGCGTTGAAAAAATGTTTGAAGTGGAAACTGGCGCTTTGTGGTTTGAATTTCACTATGCGCCCGTGTTGACCCACAGAGAAATCAGCGGTGTCTTCCTTAGCACCTTCAACATCACCGAGCGCAAGCAGGCTGAGGAACTTTTGAAGGAAAGCGAGTGGCGCAACAGGATTATCTCTGAATTAACCACCGACTATATATTTGTTGTAGATGTTGATGCCGGCGGAACGCTCAGAATTCGTTGGGCATCGGATAATTTCTCCCTTCTAACAGGACGAAAGATTGAGGATGTGGCAACATCCAATGTATGGGGAAACATAATCCACCCAGATGACAAGGTTCGTTTTTTTGATTTCATCAACCAGGTCCTGTCCACGGCTAAAACAGACAAGATTGAGTGCAGAACAATCTCACCGCATGGCGGAGAACGATGGGTACGCGTATTTGTGCGCCCGCAAGCATATGAAGGGAACAAGGTAGCAACCGTCATTGGCGCAGTCGAGGACATCACCGAACGCAAACGGGTGGAAGATGCCCTGCGCGAAAGCGAGGAAAAATTCCGCTCGCTGGTTGAGCAGTCTACAGACGGCGTGATCTTGATTGACGAGGAAGGCATCATTATCGAATGGAATACCGCTCAATCAAAAATCACCGGCATTCCGCGCGCCAGTGCGCTGGGCGCCGCATTTTGGGATATTCAACATCAGATCATGATACCCGAACACCGCATGAAAATGACCCATGAATATCTCAAGAAAACCTATTTTGAATCAAACCTAAGCGAAATAGTAGACTATTCTGAAAAGCCGCGCGATATTGAGATCGTATCGCTCAGCGGCGAACATAAATTCCTTCAACAAACTTCATTCATCATCAAAACCGAAAAGGGTCATCGGATGGGCACCGTTATCCGCGACATCACCGAGCACAAACGGGTGTATGAAGCGTTGCGAGTGTCTGAAGAACGTTTTAGATTATTGACAAACAATATTCCAGATATTATCTATTCGCTCAACGGAGAAGGAAATATCGTCACGATTAATAGCTCAGCTTTTGAGCGCTATGGCTATACTGAACAAGACGCAAAGGGAAAACCATTTCTTAGTTTCATCCATCCTGAAGACCACGGAATTGTCATTACATCCTTTTTGAAAGCGCTGGAGGAACAGCGGAAATTTACCCACGGGCTCCAATTTCGTATCGTAGCGGAAAATGGGATCAGCTATTGGTTTGAGTTGAATTCCCAAGCCCGCTACGACAGTCAAGCCCAATATATCGGTGAAGAAGGAGTATTACGTGACATCACCGAACGCAAACGGGTGGAAGATGCGCTGCATGAAAGTGAAGCAAGAAATCGCGCCATGGTGGACGCCCTCCCCGACCTAATATTTGTTCAAGATCGCGCGGGGGTATATCTTGACTATCGTGCAAAAATGTCCCATTTGCTGATAACCCCGCCGGAATTTTTCCTGGGACGCTCCACGCGCGAGATATTGCCGCCGGATCAGGCGGAGGCCTTCCAACAAAAAAGTTATCTGGCTTTTCAGACCGGCGAAATCCAAATCCATGAATATGTTTTGGAGTTGGAAGATGGAATACATCACTTTGAAGCCCGCATGAACGCCTACGACAATGATCGGCTTTTGAGCATTGTCCGCGAAATCACCGAGCGCAAACTGGCAGAAGTAGAACTGCAATATACAAAAGTAGGCTTGGAAAAGGCGAACAAAGAATTGCAGACCGCCCTGATCCGCGAGAAGGAACTGGCCCACACCGACGCGCTGACCGGCATCAACAACCGCCGCTACTTGTATGAACTGGCCGAGCATGAATTTGAGATCGCCCTGCGTTATCAGCGGCCGCTTTCCATACTCATGTTCGATATTGACCACTTCAAGCGCGTCAACGATACCTTTGGGCATACGACAGGTGATCGCATCCTGCAACAGGTGACACAGGTCACCTGCGCCAAACTGCGTTCCGCCGATGTGATCGGGCGCTACGGCGGCGAGGAATTTGTGATCATATTGCCCATGACAAACGCACAACAAGCCTATCCGCTGGCCGAACGCATCCGCTTGGCGGCAGAGGCGATACGCGTTCCAACCGAAAAAGGAGATGCCACTATCACGCTCAGCATCGGCATCGTCGAAATACGGCAAGGCACGCAGCAAACCGGCTCGGTCGAGAGCATGATCCGCCGTGCTGACGAAGTGATGTACGCCGCAAAACAAGCCGGTCGCAACCGAACGGAGATTGGGGATTAGGTCAGTAGTCAGTGGTCAGTATTCAGTAGTCAGTATTCAGTATTCAGTGGTCAAACTGTTTACTGTTTACTGTTTACTAATCACTAATCACTAATCACTAATCACTAATCACTGTTTCGTTGCCCAATCAGCGGACAAGCGTAGGGCTGGCGTCAAGTAGGTTTTGCAGGTTGGTGATAAAGTTGAGCAGTAATATCATTTCTCTTCTCCTCCTTGTGAAAGAGAGCCGGGACAGGCGACCCGGCTCTCTCGATTCTCAGACCCAGACCTCCGAGTTCTTTAAGAACTCGGAGGTCTTTAAATGGCTATAATCAATTATCTCTCACTATCTTTTCCACCCAAGGAGTTCAGCATGTCCAAAACTGACTGGATCACACAGGAAATTGAAAATTTACAAAACGCAGGACTGTACAACCGCATCCGCACCATCAGCTCACCGCAAGGCGCATGGCTGACCGTGGATGGCAAACGGGTCTTGAACTTTTGCTCAAACAACTATTTGGGATTGGCGAATCATCCCGCGCTGGTAGCTGCGGCGAAAAAATCCCTGGACGAAATGGGCGTAGGCCCCGGCGCAGTGCGATCCATCGCCGGCACCATGTCTTTGCATGTTGAACTCGAAAAACGGCTCGCGCAATTCAAAGGCGTCGAAGCCGCCATCACATTTCAATCTGGCTTCACCGCCAATTTAGCCACCATCCCCGCCCTGGTCGGCAAGGAAGATGTGATCTTCTCCGACAGATTAAATCACGCCTCCATCATCGACGGCGCGCGTTTGTCTGGCGCAAAGATCATCCCCTACGAACACAACGACGTGAAATCGCTCGAAGAACACATCAACGCCAACCTCAGCCAATACCGCCGCGCATTGATCGTCACCGACGGCGTCTTCAGCATGGATGGCGACATCGCCCCCCTGCCCGATATTTACGAAGTGGCAAAAAAATACGACATTCTGCTGATGGTGGATGACGCGCACGGCGAAGGCGTCCTCGGCAACGGCGGGCGCGGCATCGTCGATCACTTCGGCTTGCACGGCAAAGTGGACGTTGAAGTTGGTACGATGTCGAAAGCATTTGGTGTGATGGGCGGCATTGTCGCAGGCAACGCCATCATCATTGACTGGCTCCGTCAGCGCGGACGTCCCTTTCTCTTTTCCTCCGCCATGACCGTCCCAGACGCCGCCGCATGTCTCGCCGCCGTGGATGTGCTTGAAGACTCCACTCAACTGGTCGATAAACTTTGGAGCAACGCCAAATATTTCAAAGCCGAAATGAAAACGCTCGGATTCAACACCGGCGTCACCGAAACCCCCATCACCCCCGTCATGCTCGGCGAAGCCCCCCTCGCGCAGCAATTCAGCCGCGAGCTATTTGAGTCCGGCGTCTTCGCCATGGCGCTCGGCTTCCCCACCGTCCCGCAAGGCAAAGCCCGCATCCGCGTCATGATCTCCGCCGCCCATTCGCATGACGACCTGAACAAAGGACTGGTGGCATTCAAAAACGTCGGAAAGAAATTGGGCGTAATTTAGGGAATTAGTAAAAGGTAAAAAGTGAGAAGTAAAAGGTTACGCCCTCACTATCCACTGCCCACTTCTCACTGCACACTTTTCACCTCTCACTTTTCACTTCTCACATCTCCCCCAATGGTATAATTTCGCAGTTATTGCGTAATTCGCCACTAACGTGGCTATCTTGAAGGAGTTTCTCATGTCAGGTCATTCAAAGTGGTCAACCATCAAACGCAAGAAAGGTGTCGCCGATGCAAAGCGCGGCGCCATTTTTACACGGCTCGCCCGTGAAATCGTGATCGCAACCCGCGAAAGCGGAAACGATGTCGATTCCAATTTTCGTTTACGTCTCGCAATAGATAAAGCCCGCGCAGAAAACATGCCCAAAGATAATATCGAACGCGCCATCAAACGCGGCGCAGGCGAAGACAAAGACGGCACAGTTTTTGAAGAAATCACCTTCGAAGGCTACGGACCACACGGCTCAGCGCTCATGGTCACCTGCGTCACAGACAACCGCAACCGCACCGTACCAGATATGCGTCACGCCTTCAGCAAGTATGGCGGCAACATGGCCGAACCCGGCGCAGTCGGCTGGCAGTTTGAGCGCAAAGCTTATTTCGCCTTCCCCTCCAGCGAATTATCCTACGATAAAGCCTTTGAACTCGGCATTGAAGCCGGCGCAGACGATGTTGTAGATGGAGGCGAGACCATTGATATTTACGCCCCCGTTGAATTATTCAAAACCATCGCCGACGCTTTGCAAAAAGTAAACGTCCACCCTGAGGAAGCCGGCTTACGCATGGTTGCCAAACAGGAAATGGAACTCGATGTGGAATCAACTTTGAAATTCATGAAAATGATCGAAGCCATCGAAGAACTTGACGATGTACAGGAAGTCTTCCACAACGTCAAAGTCTCAGACGAAGCTCTCGCAGCCCTCGAAGCCGCGTAATATTAATTGTAGGGGCGGCTCGCGAGCCGCCCCTACGCATTTAAATGACACTCGCCCTCGGAATTGACCCCGGCACCGCCACAACCGGATACGGACTCGTACGCCTCATGCCTAACGGGGAGCTGGTCGCTGTTTCCTATGGCATTATCTCCACCCCAAAAGATGAAACCCCAGCCGCACGGCTTCTCATGCTATTCAACGACCTAAACAAACTGCTCAAGAAATACAAACCAGATACCGCCGCAGTCGAAAGATTATTCTTCGCAAGAAACGTTACCAACGCCCTCGCAGTGGGACAGGCACGCGGCGTCATCATGCTCTGCCTGCAAAAAGCCGGCATCGAACCTTTTGAATACACCCCCAACGAAGTCAAACAAGCCGTCGCCGGCTACGGCTCCGCCGACAAAAGACAAGTGCAAGACATGGTGCGCGCCCTGCTTCTGCTGGAAAAAATCCCCAAGCCAGATGACGCCGCCGACGCGCTGGCAATTGCAATCACGCATTTGAATACCAAACGATATGAATAGCTAGATGTCTTTGCGAGGGCGTTCCTACTCTTCGCCCGAAGCAATCTCCATGTCACCATGAGACTGCTTCGCAAAAAACCCTCGCAGTGACATAGCTCGTAAAACTTTGGGATTAGATGGGGATATAATACAGGCAGGAGATTCGCCATGTCCACTTTTACAGATGATACCCACATTAAAGACCTTTTCAAGCAAGCCATGCTTGAACTTCTCACAGAACGCCGCGAAGATTTTTACGATTTATTTTCCGAGGCGCTCGAAGACATGTTCATGGTCTCTGCCATACGCGAAGGGGAAAACAGCGAAACCGTAAGCAAAGCGGAAGTCTTGCGCGCACTCGGAGGCGCTGGATGAATGTTGAATTCAAGAGTAGTTTCGTCAAAGATTTGAAAAAGATTAAAGAGAAACAATTGCAATCCCAAATCAGAGAATTGATTGAAAAGGTCGAGTCCACTGAAAACATGACCGAACTTGAAAATGTAAAAAAGTTAAGCGGAAGCGATGTGTATTATCGAATTCGACTTGGCGATTACCGTGTCGGCTTGAAAATCGAAAACGAGACAGTTTGTTTTGTCCGATTTTTGCACCGAAAAGACATCTACCGTTATTTCCCATAAAACCATGATAGCAACCCTCCGTGGAGAAATCTCCCAAATTGAAGATACTGCCCTGATCGTCGAAGTTGGCGGCGTGGGGCTGAGAGTCTTTGTCCCCGCCCCTCTGCGCGGACAAGCCAAAGCAGGCGAAATGATATTTTTGTTCACCCATTTTGTCGTGCGTGAAGACGCGTTCCTGCTCTACGGATTCGAATCCCAGAGCGACCGCGAACTCTTCCACATCCTGCTCGGCGTGGACGGGGTCGGTCCCAAAGTGGCGCTCTCCGTTCTATCCACCATGACACTCGACGCCATTCAACGCGCCGTCTTCGGTGACGAACCTGATGTCTTGAGCCGCGTGCCTGGCGTCGGTAAAAAGACCGCGCAGAAAATGGCGCTGCATCTCAAAGACAAACTCAAACCTGTTGACTCACTCTCCAGACTCGCCGCCATCTCCGACACCGACGCCGAAGTCATCGCCGCGCTCACCGCGCTGGGCTACTCGGTGGTCGAAGCGCAAGCCGCGCTCCAATTCATTCCCAAAGACGCCCCCGACGACACCGGCGAACGTCTCAGGCTGGCACTGGGATATTTTCAATAGATCAACTTTCTCAGACCTCCGAGTTCTTAAAGAACTCGGAGGTCTTGTATATGCGCCTACTGCGAGAATTTCGGTACACGGAAGAAAAAAGAACGCAAAAGGCAGAATGGGGAACAGAATGAGTGGGGTAAAATAACAAAATGAAAACTGGCGATCAAATTCAAGTTCAGGCGTGCAAAACAGACGGAACTGTATATCGAAGCTGGCATACCACCATCGAAACAATGGATGCAGACTCGGTGGTCACAGTCTCACCTGCTGGCAGTATGATGCAAGACAAAAAGCGCGGAAACGTTCTCATTCAACATGCGCTCAGAAGTTATTATTGGCACGATAAATTCTACAATCTGATCGAAGCCTTTGACACGCAGGGCAATTTGATCGAAATCTACATCAACATCGCTTCGCCGCCAGAATTCAAAAATGACATCATGAGTTTCAAAGATCATGAGTTGGACGTTTCAAAATATCCGCCCAAAGCCGCCCAACTGATTGACGAAGACGAGTTCGCCGAAGCCGCAGTAAAATATCAATACACACAGGAATTTCAAGAGAAAATGTATTCTGCCGCAGAAGAAGCCCTTGAACTTGCAAATCACTGGCAAGCAAAACCTTCTCCTTTTTTTTGTAATTGAACTTTTCATCCTTCATCTTTCATCCTTCATCCTTTGCCTTTAGGAGTTTCCCACATGCTCAACAAAAAAATCACATTCATCGGTCCCGGCGTCATGGCAGAAGCCATGATCGCGGGCTTGCTGCGCCAGAAATTGGCCGACCCGAAAAATATCACCGCCTCCGGTCCGCACGAAGAACGCGGCGGAGATTTGCACATGAAGTACGGCATCAAAGTCACCACCGATAACGCCGCCGCAGTTCACGAAGCGGACGTAGTTGTGCTTTCGGTCAAACCACAAAGATTGACCGAAGTGATGAAGGGACTCAAAGGCATTCGTCCGGGCGCGCTGGTCATTTCGATCATCGCGGGCGCATCCATGAAAAAGATTAGCACGGGCTTAAAACACAAATCCATCGTGCGCTCCATGCCGAACACGCCGGGTCAAATCGGCGAAGGCATCACTGTTTGGGCGGCATCCAAAGAAGTGAACGAAGAACAGCAAAAAATGACGCGCGCCATTCTCGGCGCCATGGGCGAGGAAGTCTTCGTGGAGGATGAATCTTATCTGGATATGGCAACCGCATTGTCCGGTTCGGGTCCCGCGTATGTTTTCCTCTTCACCGAAGCGCTGATCGACGCCGGCGTTCACATGGGATTTCCGCGCCGCATTGCCGAGCAATTGGTCTTGCAAACCATCAAAGGTTCGGCATCCTATTATCAGGGCGCAAGCCGGCACCCCGCCACTTTGCGAAATCAAGTCACATCCCCGGGTGGAACTTCTGCCGAGGCATTGTATTATTTGGAAAAGGCGGGCTTCCGCACGGCTATCTCACGCGCGGTTTGGGCGGCGTATCAACGCTCGCTGGAGTTGGGCAAAGAGAAGCCGGGGCACAATCCTGAATCACATGAGGACGAAAGTTCGTAAATTTTCGTAACTACTAAGCCAATGTCATTGCGAGGGCGATCTTGTTCTTGCCCGAAGCAATCCGCTCTGAATGACACGGCGATTGCTTCGCCGCCAAAGAACAAGATCGGCGGCTCGCAATGACACCTGAGTAGTTACAAATTTTCCAAATTAAAAAGAGACACTTGCGTAAGCGCAAGTGTCTCTTTTTAATTAATGAATGAGGATTTACCAGAACCGCTCCGCCCGCAGTGGACTCAAATCAAACGCGGGATTTGCACCCTGGACAATTTCCGCAACCACCTGCCCCGTGCCTGGTCCAAGCGACAGCCCAAGCATGGCATGACCCGTAGCAAAGATCAAGTTCCTGTAACGCGACGAACGCCCGATGATCGGCATCCCGTCTGGTGTGGTGGGACGTAACCCAGCCCAGGTTTCGTGGATGTCGAGTTTTTCATCCAGATGAATATATTCACGCACGGCGCGCTCGATGCCCGCAATGTGTTTTGTGCTGACCGTCGTGTCGAGATTGCTTAATTCCAGCCGCCCCGTCAGACGCAGCAAATTCCCCAGCGGTGAGACTGCCACGCGGCGCTCGCCAAGAATAAGCGCATGACTCGGCATCACCTTTGTCGCGGACATGGTGAGACTGTATCCGCGCGCCGACTGGACGGGGATATTTAATCTTAGGTCGTGCGCCACTGCTGGGGTCCACGCACCAGCCGCGAGGACGATTTGATCCGCTTCAAAATCGCCTGCTCCCGTTTTCACAGCGCGGATTTTGCCATCTGCCACGTCAAAGCCTGTGACGGGCGTATTCTCAAAAATTTCCGCACCCATCGCGCGGACACGATCTGCGAGCAGTTTCAAAAACAGCGCGGGGTTGAGATGCGCGTCACCTGTGAAATGCACGCCGCCAATCACATCCTCGCGAGCGGCAGGTTCGCGTTGATGCAGCGCCGCCTTGTCCAGCACGTCCACGGGGATGCCATGCTTTTGCATCAGGTCGGCTTCGTGCTTTCCACCCGCAAAGGCATCCTCGGTTTTGTACAAAAAGAGCAAGCCCTTTTCCTGATAATGACAATCGAATTTTTCTTCGGCGATCATTTGAGCAAAATTCTTCGCACTCAGTTGACCGAGACTATTCAACGGCGGAATGGCACGCTGGACATTGGATTCATTGCACGCCAGCGCAAATTGCAGCAGCCACGAAATATATTTCGGGTCAAGGCTGACCTTCATGCCAAAGGGACTGTTCTTCGGGTCAAGCATCCACTTAAGGGCAGTAGGCACGATCCCCGGCGCGGCCAGCGGAATAATATGACTCGGCACAATATGCCCCGCGTTGCCCGCGGAACTTCCCTTTGCAACTTCCTTCGAGTCAACGATGGTTACCTTGCGCCCCAATTTCAAAAGGTAATAGGCGCAGCTCAATCCAATAGAACCGCCGCCGATGATGAGAACGTCTGCTTTGCGAGTTGTCATTTTGAACTCCTGATTTGCTTTTTACAGCATCGCGCGGGGATAAAATCCCCGCGCTAATTTACAAAGCCCTTCGGGCTATTTTTATGAATAATACCAACTGAAAATCTTGTTATATACCGCCAACAAAATTTTCTTCACCAACCCAATCGCCAACACACGTTTCGCCAGGCTGATCTTACTTTTTACTTTTTTCTTTTTACTCCCGCCCAACTCCCCGCGCAAATATCCCATCGTATTAGACATATTCATCGCCAGCGGATCGCTGACCATCAGCCGCAGCAAGCCCGCGTCATTCATGCGCCTGTCCAACTGGCGGACTTGTCCCATGGGCTTATCCATTTCAAAAGGCAGGAATTGTTGCAACGTGGATTTGTACGCGGTGAACTGCCAGTGACTCGCGCCCGCGAGCGCGGTCACACCTTTGTATTGGATGCGCCAATCTTTTGTCTCGGCATATACTTTTTTATTCTCTTCCTCGGTTTGCCCGAGTGAGAGGTTGAATTCAAGAAAAGTTTGCCACGGAATGAATTGACCTTCATCCAGCGCGGCATTGTTCCGCGCCCAGGTCAGCGTGGATGCGTAAAACTCAGGCGGCGTGCGGAACGGACGCGCCGTCACCATGCCCACATTGGGGAAGGTTTCGAGAATCTCCACAGAACGCGAAAGCCAGTTCGGCGAGAACAAAACATCAGCATCAGTGTAGGCGATGATCTCGCCAGGCGCGCCGGTCAGCATCACATTCCATGCGCCGCCCTTGCCCATGTTTTTCTCGGAGAGGATCAAATATTGGATTCGCCCCTCTTCTTTTTCATTGACCAGATACTCGCACACTTCCTCACACGAGCCGTTGTCGAAGACCATCAGGTCAAACGGCAAGCCCGCATCCTTGCGCATGGATTCAAGCGAGGCTTTCAGCACGTCCAAAGTCTCGGCATAAAATCCGCTTAGGAAGGGAATGTAATTCAGCAGCGCAACAGTGATCCGCTCGGGGCGGGCGACATCTTTGACAAACTTGGCGGGGTTTTGGCCTTTTCTCATTGGGTTCGGGTTCCAGGTTTCGGGGGTTTGGTCGAAGGTCAAAAGTCGAAAGTCGCATGACCTTTGACCTTCGACTTTTGACTCACTTAAATAATTTATTAAATCGCTTCTTCCATCTTTTCGGACGCGCCACGTTCTCGATCATATTTTCGGGTAGGAAAAAGAAAATAGCACGCAGAATCAGCTCAAGGGTTCGCATGAAGCGCAGCGATGTCATCCTGGGGCGCACGAGTTTATCATCCAGCAATTGATGGGTCGAATCCAAAATGGTGTAGCGGATGTTCGCCTGCCCGCCCGCGAGGCGAATATTTTCATTCGTGTCGGGGTGATCGTAATGCGTTTTGCCGCCCGGCAGGTGGCTGTAATCGTGGTTCTGATGCACGATCATCACCGACGGCGTGCAGTCGATGACAGTCCAGTTTTCGCGGCGGGCTTTGTAGATCATCCAGTTATCCCAACCCGCGCGACCGATGATGAAATTGGGGATGTCGGTATAGCAGGATTTTGGGAAGAGGAAAAAATCGCTGCCTGCCGGACGGTGAAGCTGGTTCTGTTTTCTGACAGATTCTCCAAGCCTCAACTCCCACCCTGCGGCGAAGTCAAGCGGATTTGTAATATCGTAATCCCAGCGTTGGCTGAGCAGGACAAATTTCTGGAGTCCGACAGCTTGCTGTCGGCGGTCAAGTAGCAAGCTACTTGACTCCAAAACTGCTTCGACAAAATCAGGCATGAGAATCATATCCGCGTTGATGATGCAGAGCAGGTCGCTGTGGGCATTTTCGCGGGCAAGTTGAAACATGGATGAAATCAGCGGCGTGCCGCTTTCGTTGCGCGTCACATGCGGAATATGCATCACGCCAAGTTCTTCGGCGGCTTCTGCGAGTCCATCCTCTTCGCCGAGCAGGATGACTTCGACATCGGGCAGCAAAGTCCACGAGCGGATGGCGTTGCGCTGAATCATCGCAATGTGCGGATTGGTAAATGGTTTGGGGGCGGAGAAAAAAGTGATCAGTGGCATTGGTTTTCAATTGCCAATTACCAATTACTAATTGGGTGATTAGTAATTGGTAATTGGAGATTAGAGCGCGCGCTCGTCTATATCTTTCAAGGTTTTGTGCTGAACCCCCGCATTGATTTCCGCCAACTCAGGATTATCGTGGACTACATCCAAGACTTCCTTCCAGGTGAAATCATCGCGTCCGTCAAAACGGGAATAAACCTGACGCATAAATTCGAGGTCTTCGGGAGTATCCACCGTCCAGCGGTAGTCGCCAAAATCGGTGGTGTGATGCAGCAGGGCAATGTTGAATCCGCGCGGGGAAATTCCAGTGGACAGTGTGCGGTGGATAGTGGTCAGTTGCACGCCTTCGTAAAAATAGGGCATGGCATGTTCGCGGTGCTGAGGTTCTTTGGCTTCCTGCCAAGCCTTCTTTAATGCTTTGAAAGTACAGGCTTCCACATCCAAGCCAATTGGATAAGTTCTATTCCACGGCGGCGGCAAGCGGTTGGCTACGAAATCAAAATTACCAATCTCCAATTTACCAGTTACCGCATTGACCACATTGTCAATTAATTCTGGGTCAATCACAGGACAATCTGCGGTGATGCGAACGACGACATCGGCTTTAGCTTGGAGGGCGGCTTGATAATATCGGTCAAGCACGTCGAACAGACTACCTCGGGTGTAGGGAATGCCAGAGAAATCGCAATACTCCGCTACGGGGTCGTCAGATGCGTCTGTGGTCGTGGCGAAGATGACTTCATCGAGAGTCTGCGCGCGCGAAGTCCGCGTGAAAACACGAGTCAACATCGGCTGACCTGCGATGTCTGCCAGAATTTTCCCCGGCAAACGGGACGAACTCATGCGCCCCTGAATAATGGCTACGACGCGTGTCACGAAGTTTTTTCGGGTGTTTGAGATGTTAGCGGTAGAGTCGTTTGAGGCTGCGGGACAGGCTGAGGTGCAACCGGCGTCACTGGCGTGGTGTTTGATTTTTGCAATTCAGCAACTTTGATTTTATGCTCATCAAGTTCCTTCTCCAGCAAGCCGATGCGTTTGCGGTGACCGGAAGCCGCGAGCGTATGCTTGATCGTCGAAGGAGCCAGCACGAGCAAGCCGATGACCGCGCCAATCGCGAGTGTGACCAGCAAAACCAGAGACAGCGAACCTGTCACTTTCCAGGCCAAAAAGGAAATGGTAATCACCATTGTGTTCTGCAAAGCAAAAACCACAGCAACAACCGAAATTACCAATGCGAAGATCAAATAAACAGTAGCCATTTTTTTTACCTCCATGAATTGAAAATATGAATTACGCTTAATAAGATTTTACATCTTTTGAGCTTCAGATGGAATTGGCAATGGCGTAATAAATCCCTTCGCGCGGAATTTCTCAACATAATCGCGCACCACTGAATATTCAAGCCCAACCTGTTCGGCAATGTCAAAAATGGAATGTTCGCCTTCAAAGCGCATCATAATCTTTTCGATGGCGCGGTTGAGCGCCCAGTTCTCGCGCCAGTCGACCCAGAGACCATTGCCGCTGAGGAAAACAGGTCCGCGGAAAGTGCGCTTCGGGATATAGTTGGTGGCGTAAATACGAATGACCTGCTCCGCAGTTTCGGCGGCGCCGACGAGCATATCCTCGTGGATGATGTCGAGGTTATCGTCGGTGGTGTGATATTCGTCGTAGGGCCAGCGGTTGATCGAGATGCACGGCACGTTGACTCCAGGCCCGTTGATGACGCGCTCGTCATTCGCGGGCGCAGCAGCAAAATCACGTTCTTCGTGCGCCGATTTGCTGATGACAAAATTCGTAATGCGGTCAAGCAGATGCGTGTGTTGGCGTGTGTGATGCCAGGCAATTTTGTTTTTGTTGCCCGTCATTTCCATGAAGATTCCGCCGCGCAGGTTTTGAATAATTTCTTCGTTGTGCGAAAGATAAACAATCGTGCCGATGGTCTCAGGTCCAAACCAAAAGCGGACGCTCATCGAGCCAGCAGGCAAGGGATTCGCAGCCAGTCGGCGCGCCAACTCAATCGTGCTGACCACGCCCGCGCCGTCGTCGTTGGCTTGCGCCGGGTGACAGGTATGCGCCTGCACGATGATCTCACCCGCCGAAGCGCTCGCTCCGCCTTCGGGGTGGATGACCGCCGTTGCCATTTTGAATCCCTGCTTCGGGTCGGTCACAAATTCAGAGTTGATGACGACGCGATATTTTTTGTCACGCGGAAGTTTGTCAAAGAGATTCTTCGCTAAACAAAATCCCCAATCGCGGTCGTAATATTTGAAGACCCACGGAATAGCGTGCGGACGTTTCTCGTTGAAATACAAATGCGGCTGGAGTTCTTCGAAGGTGATGGTTTTATCAACAGGCGGGGAATACGAAACAAGGTGAAGCGGATTGTTTTTGAAATCCACCACACGCTCGCCGCCTTCAATTTCCAAATACGCTTCGTGAACCACATACCGCTCAGGCACCTGCCATGTCCACGCCGGTTCAAGCGGAGCGTACGTTTCAATCGTGTAGTTGGACGAATCAGGCATGTACGAGCCGATGATTTCCAGCGTCTTATCGTGGTCGTCTGATGCCAACGTCCGATGCAACGGGAAGAACTCTGCAAGAATGGATTTCAAAGATGTATAAGTTTTCATTTTTCACCTGCCAAATCTTTGTACACGGATGACACTGATTTCACGGATGCACACAGATTTCTTTTAGAAAATCCGTGTTTCTCCGCGTAATCCTTCTAATCCGTGTACATGGGTTAATACTTCGGCTCTTCAATATAATGTAATTTTTCAGGATGCTCGCGCACAATCACAGACATGTTATCAAAAAACTCATTCGCAGTCAGATGATGAACTTTCGCATCACCCACTTGAATTTCGTTTATCACACCTGCCGCAAGCAGGTCGTTCATGCCGGGCACGATGTAGGTTTTCACACGGTCATTATTCCGCACGAACATCGAATATTTTTTGACCTGCGGCACACGGTCATAGCCCATGTAAATGCCGCCAAATTCCTTCACGCGCCGATAGTCGCAGCCGGCGTTATATTCAATGTAATGATGCATCGAAAACGTATTATTGAAATCAAGCCCAATGCTGATTAACGTGGCGTTCAATTTGTGGAACAACGCAAACGCAGAGTTCGGTCCGTAGGCTTCCGCATCTTCAGTCTTGGAGAACTCCTCGGCGCGCGGCCCTAAAACGGAGAAACTGTAAATCGGATGTGGAGTCCGCTTGGCGTTAGGTCTGAGGCGCGCCTGCTCGGTGATCATGCCCATCTTCGAAGGCGTCTCCATCACATCAAAATAATGCGTCTCCGTCCACGACTGAAAATTGAAGGCGGGGAACATCACCGTGCCGCCCTTCCCCACCAACTCCTGCATCACATCAATCACCGTATCCACGCCGCCTTCCACGCCGCCCAGCGATTTATACGAAGTATGCACAACGATCGTATCGCTTTCAATTTTTATTTTTCCAAAGCCAGCAAGCAAATCTTTTTTAGTGAGCATATGTTCCTCCAAGTGACTGTCACCTTAAAGGTGACTGTCACTTTTTATGAGACTTCGATAGACATTCATCAACGCTTCGGCATTCTTTTTCCAGTCCGCGCGCATCTCTGCCAATCTGCGGCTTGATTCGCCAATCTCTGGCAGTTTCTCCCTTTGAGAGATCGCCGCCAGTATTTTCTCCGCCAGATGATTCGCATCACCATCGCGGAACAGCCAGCCGTTTTCATCGTCAACGACCCATTCCTTGTTGGCGGGAATATCTGAAACCAAACAAGGCAAGCCGCAAGCCAGCGCCTCCATCAGCGAAACAGATGAACCGTCCACATGCGAAGGCGAGATGTACAAGTCAGCCCTCTGATACCAATGCGGCAAGTCCGTTTGCGAAACGTGTCCCACAAACGCGACCCGATCCAGTACACCGCCATTTTGCAATATCTGGCGGATGACATTTCCCTGCGAGCCGCCGTTGAGCAGGATCAGATTCACATTTTCGTTTTGCTGAGCCACTTTCACAAACGCGCGCGCCAGCACATCCACACCGTAGCGGGATTCCCAAGCGCGGTTGCAAAACAAAGTAAAGGATGAAGGATGAAGGATGAAGGATGAAGGACTGAAGTGCTCAAGGTCAACGCCCCAAGGGAAGACGACTGTTTTTTCGGGATTCATTCCGTAAGCCACCGCTTTATCGCGTGTTACGTTTGCATCACTTGTAAAAAACGTGGAACGTTTCAACGTGTAGCGCGTGACCCATGCCCACCACTTGTTGCGATGCACATCATCCATCAAATCAAATCCCCACGACATGGTCAGAATGGGACGAAATCCGCTCAGAACGGCGATGAATGCACAAGTTTGAATCGGGCCAGCGTGGATCAGGTCAGGTTTGATTTCGCGGGTCAAACGTTGAAAGTCTAAGACCAACTGCGCGAGATTGATCCAGCGGAATGGTTCGCGTCCGCCTTTCCACAAAACCAGCCGAACATTCGGCGGCACAGAGCGGTCTTCCACTTGCCGCGTATTCCCTTCCAACTGGACAAAGAACACCTCATGCCCGCCCTCCGAAATGGATTTCAGAAAGCGGTAATCGTGTGTGGAGTAACCGAGGGAGAAGTAAATAATTTTCATAAATCCAGATTATGT
>CAMCQT010000073.1 GCA_945877125.1 Candidatus Brevifilum fermentans
AATAGCAAGAATAAAAAATCCCGCTGACTTATGTCAGCGGGATTTTTATGTTTGTTTTCTTTTCTTGTGAAACAGGGCTGGCAAAGTAACGATGATGACAATTACGACGCCCATGATAACGATGCCGTCCGTCGAACCCACTTCGGATACATCTTCTGCCGGCAAGGTTGGGGTGGTGGCTTGCAGGGAAAGCGCTGCTACACTTATGTTTTTCGCTGACGCCTCGGGGTGATTAAAGTTTGCAACGGCGGACAGTGCAAAAATAAGTACGAGAAATACTAAACTGATCCCAAAAATATATGATGTCTTCATAGTTATGTTAATGGCTATTGTATCACGCCAACTGACCATGATTTATCGACGGCTAACGATGTCTGACTCAGTTTAATTATATTTACTGACAATTTTGCTCTTATATGTATTTTTTTGCACTTTCGTTGTATAATGCGACGGGTTAATGGCTGGCGGGGCTCAGCAAGTGAGTTTTTTTGGAATATGTACTGGAGGTCATCATGAAAATTACATTCCTTATTCTCGTTCCATCGAATATCTGGGCGGGCTTTATGTATGTGAAATCCCTGACGATCTCCAATTTATTTCGCAACTTTTATTGTTATTATTTGTTTTCTGTTTAAGTTAATTCAGCCTTCGCCGCCAAATAAAAAAGGCGGCGTTGCGCTTAAAGTTTATTTCAGGAGCATCCATGATCAAAAGACTTTTTGACTGGCTGAAACAGCCGCTCGGTCTGATTGCGGTGGGAATCGCATTACTGACGTTGTTTAGCCTTGCGGCGTATGGCATTAATTACACCCAACAAGCGCCGGCACAACCTGTTCAGTTTCCACATACAACCCATGTGGGCTTTGGCATTCAGTGTTTGTATTGCCATCCTGGCGCGGCGAAGGGACCCGCTGCCGGCATTCCAACTGAAGCCAAATGTTGGGGCTGCCACAACCAGATCGCCAAGACCGAAACCAGCCTGCTTTTGGCGCCTTTGAAACAATCAGTGGAAAGCAGAACTCCGCTTGAATGGGTGCCTGTCGCCCAGGTGCCAGACTTTGTTCAATTTAATCATCGGGCACATATTGCGGCAGGACAAAACTGCGAGAATTGCCACGGCGATATGTCGAAGTTAACCGTTGCTGAAAACCCACAAGTATTCAACATGGGTTTCTGTTTGGCTTGTCATAAGAAGGTCGCGGGCGAGAACCATGAATTATTGGTCAAACTCACCGACTGCGGCACGTGTCATTATTAACCGGGTGAGAGGAAATTAAAATGAGCAATAATTTTTCCCGGCGTGATTTTCTGAAACTGGCTGGTGTGGGCGCGGCAACTTCTGCGATCCTCACAGGTTGCGGGCCGGCTTCGCGTTACGTAAAACGTGAGCCGTACATGTTAATGCCCGAATACAACTACAACGGTCAGAGCACCTATTACGCCACCACATGCCGCGAATGCGCGGCCGGCTGCGGACTCGTCGTTCGCACATCTCAGGGGCGCGCGATCAAAGCCGAAGGCAATGCCAACAATCCGCTGAACCTTGGCAAGACCTGCGCCCGTGGACAGGCAACCCTGCACGGTTTGTATAATCCAAATCGTGTTCGCGGCCCCATCAAACACAAACGCGGAGATCGGTTGTATGAAACCGCCGCTGATCCTTTTGAAGATGAATTCAAGGATGCCGACTCAAACATGAATTGGGATGACGCCACGCAGACAGTTGCCGACGCCCTCAAAAAGTACAAGCCAAGTGAGATCGCCTTTCTGATGGGAACCACCTCGGATCATCTTTTTGATCTGGTAGCTGATCTGTCCACCCAAACAGGAATCACCCCGCCAGTTCGCTTCGGCGCGTTGAGCATGTTTGAATCCCGCGCCACCCTTGC
The DNA here is from genome assembly GCA_945877125.1 of Candidatus Brevifilum fermentans. Taxonomy (GTDB): domain Bacteria; phylum Chloroflexota; class Anaerolineae; order Anaerolineales; family Villigracilaceae; genus Villigracilis. Next base: position 1,890 of record CAMCQT010000073.1, read on the forward strand.
GAAAGCCGCCGAAAATCTCTTCGGAGAATCGGGTCTGCCTTTCTTTGACGTGGGCGGGGCGCAGGTGGTCTTCTCCTTCGGCGCCAACTTCCTTGAGACGTGGCTCTCGCCTGTTTCATATACTCGTGGTTTCGCAGGTCTGCGCGAAGCTCAAAAGAAACAGCGTGGAAAACTCATTCAATTTGAATCGCGCATGTCTTCCACCGCTGGCAAGGCTGATGAGTGGATTCCGATTCGACCCGGTACCGAGGCTTTGGTTGCGCTGGCAATTGGCAGGTTGGCTCTCGAAATGCGCGGCGGTCCCTTGCCGCGTGCCTTCTCCGATATTGACCCAGAGGATGCTGCGTCTAAGTCTGGCATAAAAATTGAAACGCTTCAAAAGTTGGCTGAGATGTTCGCCAATTCCACGGGCGCGCTGGCAATCCCTGGCGGCGCGGCGCTCGGTCAAAGCAACGGACTCGCCGTCGCCGAAGCCGTGCTGACCTTGAACGCAGTCGCCGATAATTTTGGCAAACCTGGCGGCGTGTTCTTCTCGGCTCTCGCACCGAATCAGGCGATGTACCAGCGTCCTGCTTCGGTTAAGGAAATGCAGGATTTCACCAAAAAACTGGCAGACGGAAAGATCAAGGTCTTGTTCGTGCATGGAGTCAACCCCGTGTTTGAACTGCCCGCCGTGCTCGAATTTAAGAAGGCACTCGACGGCGTGGAGCAGGTCATCTCGTTTGCGACCTTCCCTGACGAGACTGCTCTGGAAGCCGATTTCGTCTTCCCCGATCACCACGGACTTGAGTCGTGGGGTTATCAGCGAGTGGTTACTGGTTCTGCCCAGCCCGTTCTTTCAGGTTCGCAGCCCGTTGTTTCACCGTTTTATGATACCCGTGCCACTGCCGATGTTTTGATTGCCGCCGCTCAACTTGCGGGCGGTAAATTTGCGAGCGCTCTGCCTTTCAAAGATGAAGTTGAATTCCTGCAAAGCAAAGTCGCCCCGCTGATGAGTGAAGCGGACGGTTTCTTCTCTGCGCCAGACATCAACACTTTCATGGCATATTTTCAGCAATATGGCGGCTGGTGGAAGACGACTGACGCCCGCCTTGTGCCGACCACAGCCGATATTTTCAATCGCAGCCTGAAAGCCACCGAAGCGGAGTTTGCGGGCGAAGGTGAATTCTTCTTCGTGCCGTTTGTCTCGCCGACAATTGCTGAGGCGGGCGCAAACAAACCCTGGTTACAAGAGTTGCCCGACCCCACCACCACGGTCATGTGGAATACGTGGGTTGAAATTAATCCCGTCACGGCAGAGGAACTCGGACTGGTAGATGATGACGTGGTGAAGATCGTCAGCGAGGCTGGGGAGTTGGAACTGCCTGTTTACCGGTATCCAGCCATCAGACCCGACACGATCGCGATTCCATTTGGCCAAGGTCACACGGCTTATGGTCGCTATGCCGAAGGTCGCGGAGTTAATCCCACAGATTTGCTTGGCGGACATTTCAATGAAGCAGGCGATTTAGCGTTTGCTGGGATGAAAGTCAAAATCGAAAAGACTGGAAAGAAACAACCCCTTTCACGCCTCGAAAGTATGATGGGTGTCTACGGCGTGGGTCTTGGCGAGGAGAAGTAATTATGATCAGACCTGAAGAAATTAAAATGAGCACGGAAGAAACCGGCAAGTGGGGCATGGTCATTGACCAGGATATTTGCACCGGCTGTCAGGCTTGCGTGGCGGCGTGCGCCATGGAAAATAATATTACGTTCGTCGGCGAGAAAGATTCGGGTTATGGTCGTTCCATGCACTGGATTCGCATCGAGCGTTTTTGGGAGGGCGAGTATCCCGAAGTGAAGATGACTCCCAACCAGCCGATGCTCTGCCAGCAATGCGGAAGCGCCACCTGCGAACCCGTCTGCCCGGCATTTGCCACCGTTCATTCACAGGCGGAGCAGTTGAATTTGCAAGTCTACAACCGCTGTGTGGGTACGCGTTATTGCGCGAACAATTGCCCGTATCAGGTGCGTTCCTTCAACTGGCGCGATTACAAACGCCCTGAACCTTTGTCGAATCAATTCAATCCTGATGTGACCGTGCGCCGCCGTGGTGTCATGGAAAAATGCACCTTCTGCATCCAGCGCATTCACAAGGCACAGGATACAGCGAAGTCAGAAGGTCGCGAAGTTGTGGATGGTGAATTCACCACTGCTTGCGCGCAGGCTTGCCCCGCGAGCGCCATCACCTTTGGGCGCGTGGATGATCCTGAATCGCTTGTTTCGCAATTGGCTCGTGCTCATGGTCATGGCGTCAAACATCTTGAAGAACTCGGCACGCTGCCAAACGTGACCTACTTCAAGGGAGGGTAAATTATGGCTGGATATAACAAAAAAGCAGAACCTGCTCACGCCAAGGCTGAGTCCCATAGCCATGCAGAGCATCTTCGGGAAAAGCATCTGATGCTTGATCCGCTTCCACGCGGACAAATGAACAGCATGGTGATGGAATCGATGTACGAGACCTCGTGGAAGTTTTGGGTGGTGTTCGCCATCTTGAGTGTGATCGTGGCTTATGGCTTGTTCTACTCGTGGGGCGTGATGATCGCCGAAGGTCTGGGCGTGGCGGGTGTTAACCGTCCGTCTTACTGGGGAATCTTCCTCGTCAACACCGTGTTCTGGATCGGCATCAGCCATGCGGGCACATTCATCTCTGCCATCCTGCGCGTGTTCAAAGCGGAATTTCGCCGCCCGTTCACCCGCGCCGCCGAGTTGATGACTACCTTCGGGCTGGTGCAAGCTGGCTTTAGCGTCTTCATGCACATGGGTCGTGTTTGGCTCGCGTACTGGCTCATGCCGTACGCAAATCAACGCATGTTGTGGCCCAACCTGCATTCTCCGCTGACGTGGGATTTGCTGGCGATTACAACCTATTTGCTCTCCTCCACCATGTACCTCTTCCTGCCGCTCATCCCCGATCTGGCCATGGCGCGTGACCGTTCCACGGGTTGGCGCAAGACTTTCTACAAAACACTTGCGCTCGGCTTCCGCGGCACAGAAGGCGAATGGGCGCATCTGCGAAACGCGATGAACATTTTCGCTTTCGCCATCATCCCCGTTATGTTCTCGGTGCATACCATCGTTTCATGGGATTTTGCGGCTGCCACACGTCCAGGTTGGAATTCTTCGATCTTTGGTCCGTACTTCGTTATCGGCGCGTTGCACTCAGGCATGGGCGCGGTCATCATGGTGCTGGCGGTTGTACGCGGCACGATGAAGCACATGAAGTATTTCATCCGCGCTGAACATTTTGATGGCATCGCCAAACTCATGCTCATTATCTCGATGGCGTGGGCGTACTTCTTCTTCAACGATTACATGGTGCAATGGTACGGCGGCGATAAGTGGACGCATCAACTCTTGCACTTTCATGAAGCGGGACCAATGGGCTGGATGTGGTTTGCGATGTTGATTTTTAATATCGCCGTTCCCTGGGCTGTGTTGTGGAATCAAAAATGGCGCTCCACCCCGTGGATCGTTTTTATCGTTGGATTTTTCATCAACGTTGGTATGTGGTTCGAACGTTACATCATTATTCCCATTTCGCTCAGCATCAACCGTATGCCTTTTACCTGGCGGTTGTATGAACCCGGCATTGAAATTCCGCTCGGCATTGGCACACTGGCATTCTTCATCCTGCTTTACATGGGCGCTTCAAAATTGATTCCGCTCATCCCCGTTTGGGAAGTAGAGGAAGGTCAGATGGCGCACGAACTCAAGCAATTTGGACGCGAGACCGTTGTATCGGTCAGCGAATTGGAATAGGAGACTCACATGGCTGACAATATCTCCAGAGAAGAACATTCTGGACAAGTGTCTCTGTTAGCGGTCTTCCCTGACCTGATGCCTGCGGCGGACGCGCTTGACCAACTCCGCGCCTTGGGCATTTCTGACGACCAGATGAATGTCATCTCTGGCATTCCCGTCACCGAAGCCATGCTCGGTCGTCCCAGCCAGTGGACGAATGTCCCACGGCTGGCGGCTGGCGGCTCGATCCTCGGTTTTTGTGCCGGCGCATTTTTGGTTTTTGTCACACCTTACCTGTATCCAGTTCCGATCCAGGTTGGCACGCAAGCCTTTGTGCCAGGTCCTCCCACGGTTGTCGTATTGTTCGAGCTGACCATGCTCGGTATGCTGCTCTCCACTTTCCTCGGCGTATTTCTTGATAGTTATTTCCCCAACTACCGCCCGATGGAATATGTCAAAGAAGTCAGCGATGGAAAAATTGCCATCTTCTTTATTTGTCCCGAAGAGAGCAAGGAAAAATTCACCAAAGCCATGACCGCCCTCGGTGCGGAAAAGGTTGAGGTTGCGGAGGTTGAGCACCTATGAGATTATTCAAACAACTCATTGGCGTTTTTGCAGTCATTGCCGTGGTGATTACTGCGCTGGCAATATTTGCTTTTGACGTGATCAAAATTGACTGGATCGTCTTCATGGAAATTCAGGACTCTTTTGGCACGCAGGAAAAACCGCTGGTTGTGCCCGCCCAATCCATTCCCGTGGAAGGCGCGGCTTACATCCCCGGCAATGGTGCGCCGACCAATCCCGTCCCAGCAGATGAAATATCCATTGCGCGCGGCACGCAGATTTTTGCTACAAATTGCGTGATGTGCCATGGAATAGATGGAATGGGAAATGGAACCGTCGCCGCCTTTTTGGTCAAGAAAAAACCCGCAGATCTAACCAGCCCTTTGATTCAAACCAAAAGTGACGGCACTCTTTTCCTGAGTATCTCCAATGGCATCTTTAACCCGAACAACACACTCTTCCCCGATGTTGAGTTCTCTGGTCAAATGCCGCCCATGAATGAGAACCTGACCGTCCGCGAACGCTGGGACGTGATCAATTACATCCGCACGCTCAAAGCGCCAGTACAACCGTAAGGAAGGCTTTTAATGAAAGACGATGTACGCAAGTATATTTATGGAGCGATTACTGTATTTATTGTGGGCGTCTTGGCCTGGGTAAGTATTGTTTATATTTCATCCTGCGGCGTTACGTTGACTTGTCAACGGGCTGTGGCTAAAGTGGATCGCACCCCAATTCCAACTTTGTTCCCTGCCACCATGCCCGCCGCGGAGCGATTTATCCCGACGCCCATTGCGCCCCCAACTTTGACAGTCGCCGAGGCGGAAGCTGAAAGCTCCAGCATTCCCCGCCCTTCCAATCCTGGCGGGCCGGGTGAGGCGGTGAACCTGACAGGTGATGCAGCCACCGGCGCAGACCTCTATGCTGTCAATTGTGTTCCTTGTCATGGGGTGGAAGGCGTGGGCGGGATCGCAAATTTCGGTTCGACAGCTGGCACTGTACCGGCGCTCAATCCGGTTGATCCGAGACTCAAAGACCCAGACTACAAAACCTTTGCCACCAATCTCGACTTGTTTCTTGAGCATGGTTCCGTACCGGCCGGGACAAATCCGATCTTCCAGATGCCTCCCTGGGGTAGTTCGGGGACGTTCAGTCAGCAACAAATTGCTGATGTCATTGCTTATATCATCAGCTTGAATCCGTAAAGTGATGGTGGGTAAGTCGTTCGTGGAATCTGTGTCAACGCAGTATCTAATAGCGACGCCAAGTCCATAGCGCGCAATCAACTTACAGAGCAGGGGTGATGCGACTTTTGTTGTTGGCAAATCCTTTGTAAAAAATACTTGTCTCATATAAAAAGAAGACCTGATCTCAAGTCCAGGTCTTCTTTTTATTCAATGAAATTTTATTTTTCGATCACCCTTGTTACATTATCTGCAAAAAATATATCGAATCTTTTTAAGCTCGAGTCCGTTTCCCAATGTCCGCATAATCCGATATATGTGCCGGGTGGCGGTAATTGATCAGTATATGCAATGATCAGTGCCTGTCGATTAGAAAGATAATCCAATGAGGAAAAAATGGAAGTGTGTGGAGTAAGTGATTCAAGATAATGAATAAGTTGGATGTCAGCCAGACTATGAACACTTCGATTGAAAAGCCCCTGGTGGAAATTTGGCATCCAGTCAAGGAACATTTCTTTTTCTTGGATTATATTTATGGATGTGCCCGCATTGAACCGAACTGCTATTTTATCGCTACCTGCTGGGCATAATATCTCAAACGTGGGTGGGGGCGGACTTGATGCCTTCGCTATCAAAGTTCCACCGAGGACCAGGGCAACGAGTAGTGCGCTAAATATTGCCACCATATTTGATTCTTGAAATTCCGAGTTGGACCGCGAGAACAACTTGATCTTGAGATGGGTTGTGATCAGGGAAAGCCCCATGCCAGGTAGAAGTCCAAATATTACTATTGAAGCGGCATAGAGACGCATTCGATAGGCGTCGGTTGGAGGAACAAAAGGGACAGAAGCTAGCACGCCAAGTGACGCCATGACGACAAGTCCACTATATTGATCGGTTGGCTTTAGCAGCCATTTTAGGAAGCCTAAGGCACACAAAGTATATATCGTCCAATGTGTGACTATGTATATGATGCCATTTTCGCTTTCAAGAAATGAAAATGCACTGTACCAGCTTTCTGAGAAAAACATTGTCCAGTTATGAATTGCCCCTTTAATGAATAAGTCTGGACTATGGATAATCAGGTCGATTGCTAAGTGATAGATGGTTCGAGACAGTTCAGGGTCTTTTAGAAGGAAAACTTCGGGGTGTTGTTCCATAATATAAGTATATGAATTGCCACCAGAAGCCAGCCCATATAGTGCATACGAAAAATTGGAAAACGCTGTCCCGGACGGATCTGCCAATAATCGAATATAGAGGGAGTTGAGCACAAAACTAAGGATAATTATGCTTGTTCCCCCAAGAAGAAATCTAATGGAAATATATTTATTTTTTTTTCTGAATACCCATCCTGTCCACAATAGGATGAGTGGGAGGGTAAACATGGCGCCCGGGCGGGTATTTAATGCAAAGCCAGTTATGAATAAACCGAAAATTGCCAGGTTTTCAGATTGCTTTTCCATTGCGCGCCAGATTAAAATAATTCCCAGTGTTCCAAGTGGAACAGCCAATGTTTCAGACATACTTGTTCCGGAATGATGTCGAAAATATACGAAAAGAATTATAAGGAGAAATACGGCTACTTCTGTGCCATGTGTACGCTGAACCTCACGAACACTGTAATAAATGGAAATTGCCGCAATCGCGGTAATAATTGCCAGACTGAACATAAAGTTCCGACCTGTTATGGTCATGAGGAAGGACAAAAGACCTGGGAAGAATGGACGCATGGCGGAGAAATGTGAAATAGTTTGTCCTGTCAGGATGCGGAGGCTGTCGTTATAGTAATTTGCTGCATCGGTTAGGGGAATTAATCCCCCGATGGCTACAGACTGCGATTGCCCCGAAGCCCACAACCCTGCAAGCGGCATTGCAAAAAGCGATAGAGTGGTTGCCATCCCGATTAAATTTCCAGCACGGTTTGGAATACGAAATACGAGATACAGGAGCAGCCCTGTGATTGGGACCAACCCGAAACCTGTGCGTAGTGCCATGCTAATGGGACGCAGCAGGTTGGGGGCACGGTTTGCGAGGATTAGGTAAAAAAGGACAGCCGAGATTACGAGAGAAATCAACTGCCAAAGATACGGGACGATCTTGTGGTTAATTTTGTTTGTCATCATGGTTGAATAAAATTATACCCGCTGATTAGACGGGTGCTGATTCTTTTGTCAACTCCATTGCACATCACGTTATGGTGTAAAATGTCCCGCACGTTCAAACCATAACAAGGCAGACAGGCAATGAATGACGACGTTCAAAAATACATCTATGGCACATTGACGATCTTTATCACAGGCGTGTTGGTCTGGGTTGGTTTCATCTTTATCAACGCCTGCGGATTTTCACTTGCCTGCAAGCAAGGCGCGGCGGTTGTCGAGCGTACGCCCATCCCGACTCTTTTCCCTGCGACCATGCCTGCACTCGAAATAGAAAGCAAACCCGTTTTGGTATCGGATAAATGCCAAATTGCCGCCGCCGATCTGATCGGCGCCTGGGTTTCTGCGAATTCTCCCGAAGAGGCTGCTTTTCAATTTGTGGATGTAAATGGGGAAACTTGTGAATCAACTTTTGCCGAAGTGCAGCCCCTCTTTAATGAATCAAATCTCTGGCATTCCGGTTCGCTTGCCTGTGTATCTTGTCATTCAGTGGATGTGTCCATTTCTCCCGCACAGTTGGATCTGAGCAGTTACGCGGGTATTTTGGCTGGCTCGCGCCGCGAAAATGCAGAAGCTAAAAAGGGTACGGATATTCTGGGGGAGGGGACTTGGGGAAAATCCTTGTTATATGAATTCCTCGTTGTCAGCAAAGCAGATATCCCCGGGCACACGCAATCTGTCTCTGCTGATTCCTTTGTCTTTGTGGGTAAGCCGTTCGTGGAATCTGTGTCAACGCAGACTCCAACAGCGACACCAAAGCCATAATGGGCAACCCACTGACAGGGCAGGGGTTGACCCGTTTTTTATCATCCGCACAAAAAAAGACCTGGTCATGAGATCAGGTCTTTTTTGTAGGATGTAATTTTATTCTTTTGTAATCCACTCTTTTGCTTCTGCTTCATTCGTGAAGTACATCAGTGGCTGACCGGTAATTTTGGAAAGCAGGTCTCCCAATGTGCGTTTTAAGCCTGTCACGCCGATTACGGCTGTTTTATGGACATGAGATTTTGTTACCTTTGAGGCATTATTTAGAATCGGCATTAATGTGTTGGTGATTTCTGTATTTGTAAAATTTGAAATGACCAGAATTGAGTCTTTTGGCTCAGCCAGCACAGTTGATTCAACCTGCTCCAACTCTTCCTTGACCGCATTTGTGTTGAAGAAGAAATTGGAAAAGTCCTGGTACAGAATTTTTTTGCCGTTGTATTCGATCCATTTTGATTTCATACCGACCTCTTTTATTTTTTGACTTCTTTTCCAAGTGCAATTCCAGTAGCGATCGCACCCGCGAGTTCCCACGCTCCTACGCCAAAAAATGGCGCGGGCGCAATACCAGTTATAACAATGGTTGTAAAAACGGTGAACGTAACAACGCGGAAGGGAACCGTCCAGCGATAAAAGATTTTTACATCATTTAAAGCCGCAAGCACATAATAAACCCCCATGTTGAACGAAGCCATGGAAGATGCCGTCATAAAGACAATCGTGTAATCACTGGCGGCGCGCTGGGCGCGTTCTGCAACGTCAAACCCAAGGATGGATAAAAGAATTTCGGGGCGGATCAAGCCGGTTAGTCCAAGTAAAAGGGCGAGAATGCCAAAGATAAATATGGTCCAGCCTGCTGCGTCGCGTATTTTCATGTGTGATGAGTTGTCCTTTTTCAAATTATACCTGCAAACCTTTGACATGATAAAATACGAACTATTATGGCAAAACACTTGGTTTTAGTGGCTGGAAATATTGGCGTCGGAAAGACCACCCTCACAGAACGCATCGGCGCGCGCTTGGGTTGGTGGACAGGCTACGAGTCTGTAGCCGATAATCCCTATCTTCCTGATTTTTATTCAGACATGCGCGCCTGGTCTTTTCATTTACAGGTTTTCTTCCTCGGACACCGCGCAGAGCAATATCTTGAAGCCTCGCGCGATGCACGTTCTGCGATCCTTGACCGCAGTATTTACGAAGATACATTTATCTTCGCCCGCGCTTTGCATCACATGGGAAATTTGGGCGAGCGCGACTACCTCGCATATCGCCGCTTGTTTGAAGTTGTTGTCAACGGCTTGCCCCGCCCCGACCTGTTGATCTATCTCAAAGCGCCCGTGCCCGTTCTTATGGATCGTATCCGCCGCCGCGCCCGTAATATGGAAACTGGCATCACTGCTGATTATCTCGCTTTGCTTGATTCTTTTTACGATGAATGGCTTGGCGCCTTCGACCTTTGCCCTGTCTTAACTATTCAGACAGATGACCTTGATTATGTCAACCAGCAGGTTCATTTGGATCTTGTCACACAGCGCATACAAGATAAACTAGCCGGAAAAGAAGTAATGGATTTGACCCACAGGTAGACTGTCATGACCATTAACCTACTCTCAAAAATTCCGCTGTTCGCCGATCTTCCCCGGGAAGAGTTGGATCAAATCCTGACTGAGTTGGATGTAAAAGAATTGGCTGACAGGAATATCCTTTTTCGTGAGGGCGATCTTGGCGAACATTTTTATATCGTCATGCGGGGAGAACTTGAAGTCCTTATGGCCGCCGGTCAGGCGGAAGAACTTCAACTTAACATTATGCAGGCAGGTGAACACTTTGGCGAAATGAGTCTGATCATGCCCGGCGGACATCGCACGGCAACCGTGCGCGCACGGGGCTCAGCTACTTTGCTTTCCATGAGCCGCACCCAATTTTTGAAACTAACCCAAAACCATCCCGAACTTTCCGCATCCATGGTGCGCGTATTGAGTCAACGCCTCGATGCGACCAACACCCAAACCTTTCACGACCTTACCGAAAAAAACAAACAACTCCAGACAGCCTACGATGAACTTAAGGCTGCGCAGTCACAGTTGATCGAGAAGGAACGCCTTGAGCGCGAACTGCAAGTCGCCGCCGATATTCAACTAAGCATCCTGCCGGATGAATTGCCCCAGTTGGATGAATTCAATTTTGGCGCGCGCATCCTGCCTGCGCGGCAGGTGGGCGGCGACTTATACGACATCTTTCTGCTCAGGGACGGTCAAGTGGGCGTGCTAATCGGCGACGTCGCCGACAAGGGCGTGCCCTCGGCTATCTTCATGGCGCGCGCGCACGCGCTCATCATGGCTGAAGCGGATATCGGCATGACCGCCGGAGAGGTGCTTCGAGTCGTCAACCGTCACATCACCCGCCTGCAAAAATCCACGCAATTTGTGACCGTTTTATATGGCATCCTTAATTTGAAAACAAGCGAGTTTTGTTATGCGCGCGCGGGACATGAACCGCCGCTGCTTCTGCATTCTGATGGGACAGTGGAGCGCATCCCACACAGCCCGGGCATGGCACTGGGACTGTGGGATACGGTTACGCTGGATGAGCGCACGATCACATTGCCCACTGGTTCCACATTACTTTTATACACAGACGGTTTGACCGATTGCCGCAACACACTTGGAGAGTCTTTTGGTTTGGAACGCATCAAAACAACACTAAGCGGCTTGTCCAGCATCAATGCCCAACGAGTTTGTGACCATTTGCTTGGAACATTGGTTAATTATCAAGACGGCTCAAAACAGGATGACGACGTAACCCTAGTCGCCATCCGTGCGGTGAGCAAAGAATCTTCTTAAAAATAAACATTACCCACCAGGAATATTCCCTCATTTCTCACAAGGGCAATGAAGGAATATTTTTTTATTGGATACCTCAGCAGCGCATGTAAACTTCACAACAGATGTGTTGTCAGAATACCAATCATAATTGTTGACGACACGAGGAAAATATGGCAAAAACTTTATTGGCAGTTTTGGCTCATCCCGATGATGAGTCTTTCGGTTTGGGCGGCACGCTGGCTTTGTATGCCAGCAAGGGCTACGATGTATATTACGTTTGTGCCACGCGCGGCGAAGCAGGCACAGTAGATGCGGAACATTTAGTCGGCTTTAAAGATACCGCCGAAATGCGCACCGCTGAGTTGATGCGTGCCGCGAAGGAACTTGGCTTGAAGAAAGTTTTCTTTTTGGGCTATCGCGATTCGGGCATGCCTGGTATGGATGCGAATCAGCATCCCGATGCACAGATCAACGCGCCGATTGAGGAAGTGGCGGGAAAGGTCGTGAAATATATCCGCGATCTCAAACCTGAGGTGGTGCTGACCTTTGACCCGATCGGCGGATATAAACATCCTGACCACATTCACATTCACAAGGCAACTGTGCTTGCCTTTGCAAATGCAGACAACGATTCTTTCTACCCCGAAGCGGGTGACGCTTTCAAGCCGCAGGCGCTTTACTTTCAAGTTTTCCCGAAGGGCTTGCTCAAAGCGGCTGTCCGCTTGATGCCGCTCTTTGGCAAAGACCCCACAAAATTTGGGCGCAATGGTGATATCAACATGAAGGAACTTGCGGATGTAACTTTCCCAATCCATGTGCGGTTGGATGTCCGCTCGGCTGTGGGTGCGAAACGCAAGGCCAGCGAGTGCCATGCTTCACAAGGCGGGATGCAAATGCGGCGCGGGATCATGGGATTTATTACCAGGGTTTTTGGCGAGAAGGAAGATTACATGCAGGCTTATCCGCCAGTGGGTGCGTCCTTCAAGCGGAAAGTTGATCTGTTTGATGTTTCGTAAAAAACTTGCAGGAATGAAGCGGCTGGGAACTTTTCCAGCCGCTTTTTCGTTTATCGTTAACCAATCTCTTTTTTTCGAAAGACATTTTCCTACCCCAAAGTTATGAAATTAATATAAACTTTATATTGTTGGATGGCTATGTAGTGGTACGATTAATGGAATAAAGTTCATCTTGCAGAAGGAGAATTTTCATGCCTGAACGACGAACTACCCCAAGAAAGAAATTTTCTTTTTACATGCGTGTTATTGATGATGACACACAGGAAATACTCGGTCACATGGTGGAGGTTGGCGCCATAGGTTTGCAGTTGGAGACAACCGTGCCGCTCCCGCTTCAAAAGGATTACTATCTGCGCCTTGAGGTAACGCCTGACTTGGGAGACAGACCGTTTATTGTCTTCATCGCCCGCTCAAAATGGTGCAAGATAGATGAAATTGAACCAAACTTATATCGAGTTGGTTTTGAGATCGCAGAGATCATGCCAGATGACAGGGAGATTTTCCTGCGCATCCTTGCAAAATACGGTAAATAGAATTGCAGGCAGGCAGGCAGGGAGTAGGGGAGATGTGGAATTCTGTTTTTTCTTGACGCATATATCTCACGGTGGTATCCTTGCGCGCAATGTTCAGCCGATTCATTTTTCATACTAATAATACCAAGCGTACTACTCGCACTCATACAGTGACGGGGCGTTGGTATTTATCAGGTGAACATGAACAAGTCCATTTAGCCTAGATAGGAAAACCAAACGCCCCGAAATTCGGGGCGTTTTTCTTAACACCACAAAGGAGAAATCATGTCCATTTCAAATGCAACCCCAGTCTTCGCTCTTGACGAAAAAAATCTCGTCCCTGTCAGCGACCATCTCAAACAAATGGCGGATATTCCGCCCTCACGCATGTTCCTGATCAACAAGTCGTTGAAGGTTTATGTGGAGAAGAATGCAGGCGCAAAAATATTTGATGCCTCACAAGGCGACGGCGGAGCATCTCTGCCGGGCGTTCCCCGTGCGATTTTGGAACGCGCTTCGCAGCTTCAGATCGAGCATGGGACGGCCTACGATATGCCGTTCGGCACCGATGCCTATCGCAAAGCCGTGGTTGAGCAATATTGGAAGTTAGACTCATCCTCTGGCTGGGTACCCGCCAACGTGCTCGGTACCGCAGGCGGACGTGACGCGTTGAACAAAGCCTATCAAGCTATGATGGCGCTTGGCCACGGACGGCAGGGTGACCTAATTATGGTCTCCCGCGTGCCGTGGATTTCGTACAACTGGGGTCCCTACGGCGTCGGAGCGAATGTGCTTTGGGCTCCTGGCGACCCAGCTCAAGGGTGGGCGTATTCTGAGGAAGCGATCCGCGAGAGTGTGAAGTTTGCTGAATCCAAGGGACGCAAGATCGCGGGCATCATCATCACCAATCCAGATAATCCCACAGGCATGACTATCGCCGTCGAGAAGCAGGTCTCGCTTGCCAAAGCCGCGCTCGAAGCGGGTGTGGCGTTCGTGCTCTTCGATTGGATGTACCACTACGTGACCGACGAATCGCCGATGGATTTGAATTCGTTCCTGAAATTCTTCACGCCCGAAGAACGCAAGCGTTTGATGTTCCTCGATGGAATTACAAAATCACTCGGCGGGTCGAATATCCGCAACTGCCATTTGATCGCAGATGATTCTGTGATCAAGTTCATCACGGCGCGTGCTTCGCATGGAGTCATTCCGCCGTTCTATTCTCTCGCGGTGGCGATGGCGGCTTACGAAATGGGCTACCTTGAAGCCGCAAAGACCATCATCGAGCCGACCAACGCCAGCCGTGTGGTCTTGAAGAAATTGCTTGCCGAAAGCGGAATGCAGCATATCATCGGCAAGGGCTATTATGCCTTCATGAATGTCGGTGAATTTATCAAGGCAGGCGGCTTGGCTGACAGCGAACCGCTCGGACAATACCTTGCCGAAAATCACGGCATCGCCATTGTGCCTGGCGCGTTCTTCTCGCCGTTCGGCAACGACTGGATCCGCTTCTCGTACGCCACCCCCGCCGAAAGAACCGAAGGCGCGTTCAAACGGCTGGTTGAGGGGTTGGAGAGTTTGAAGAAGTAGGAAATAAAAACAGGTGACAGTCACAAATTAAAGTGACTGTCACCTGTTTTGTGAGATCTGTTTATTCGATAAAAGACAGAACATTCGCCAAAACCTGCGAAATATCCATTGGAGAAGTTGCCTTTATTTTTTCTCCAACGTGTAAATGGTCTGGATGTGTTTCAATTTCAGGGTGATGAGGTGCGTTATCCCACCTGACTATCAATTTTCCTTTTGCTGTTTGAAGATGAAAGCGATATTTTAAGCGGTTGAATTTTGGCTCTGTAACAACATATTCAGCGATATGGAGTTGATACCCTCCTGTAAGTGTAAGCGAACCTCGAATGTAACATTCTTCTTCCGATATTTCATCAAAGGAGATGTCAGATTGGATAACATGAGTTGCTGAGAGAATGGCTTTTTGCACCGTGATGTAATATTCACGGGATTTCATATGGAAACCCCCGAAAGGATTTCGTAGCGTTCGCGCCAAAGATTCAGCCCACGCACAGCGGCGTACCAATCGAATAATTCCTGCTCATCGCCGAGGTCGCCCGCATCAAATTTTTCCATGAATTTTGCAGATGCCAGTTTATATTTTTTTTCAAATGCTTTACAAATACCTGAATAGTGTTCATATCGCAGACGTGCCTGGGCTGTGGCGCTGTTCAATGCAAACGAAACGGCGTTGCGTACACTGCCTTTTTCATACTGTGAATTATCTGTTTTCAGAGCAAGGTTCATAATTTACCTCTATAAAATAAATTGTAGCACAAACTTTTTCTTTCAAGATTCATTGTTATTATTCTCTTTATCAAAGGAAACTCTTATGCCCTCACAAAAATTCCCCGAAAAATATCACCTTGCACTTGAACAATCCATTAAGGAGAACCCCCAGGGTGGACTTAATGGATTCGAGCAGGAATGGAACATGCTCGATGAAAATTTACGCCCGCTGCTAAATGTTGGCGCGGGACCCAACCAGCAATCTTTTATTGATTACCTGCGCGCCGAGTGCATTCCGCCGTGGCAAAAGCAATTCAGCCAGTTGGAGGTTTTTCATTGGATGATCGAGTGGGCAACCCGCCCATATTACAGTCCGCGCGGCGCGATTTTCGAAGCGCGCCTGATGGAAGCCTCGCTGGTCAATGCCTTGCATCGTGCCGGCACAACTTTTGGGGAACGACTTTATTATTGGCACGGCAACCTGTTATTTCTGACAGACGTTGGGCATGGCTCAGTCCCAGGCAGTTGGGGAATTGCCAAGCGGCGTTATCTCGAAAAATGTGTTGACCTGTACGGCGAGACACTTGCCACCACGGGCATCCATGCCAACTTGTCGTTGCCCGATACGCTCTTCGCCTGGGATTTTATGCATCTCTCTCCCAGTGAACGCGGCGATAAACATCTCGACGAGTTCAAATCTGAGTTTTATATCACTGCCACGCGCTTGATGCGTGCCTTCTCGGCGATATTCATTGCGACCAATGCTTCGACCCCGATGAAGGCGCAAGTGAGGGACGGGCGCGCGGTGGTGACTCTGACCGAGTTTGACTCGGTTCGCAATATGACTTTCCCCAATCCGCCGGCTATTGACCTGCCCGATTTGTACCGTTCGTATAACGATTACCTGCAAATTTCCTATGACCTTGTTCGCAGCGGTGTGCGTTTTGGTAACAACAACTGGACGCCGATTCGTGCGCGTTCATTCGCCGACCCGGTCGAGAGGATCATCTCAACGACCAGCGACCAGCTTACAGCGTTGTATAAGCGCGGCTTGTTCACAGCGGGGCAGTCCACTCCTCCCGAAGAGATGGCGCTCCAAATCGAAAAGCAGAATCTCATGGCGCGAATCAACCTGCCGATGGGACGTGTGGAAGTCCGCACCGATGAAGGCGGTCACAGCCTCGACCTGGATGTTGCCAACCTGACCTTCAAGCATTTGCTTCTGCTGAGGATTTATTCTGACCCGCAGTTTGCGCGCGCCTTCCGCTACGACCGCGAAGACATTACCCGCGCCCGCGCCAATGAAAATCTTGCCGCTCAGTTTGGGATGCGCGCTGAGATCGCGAACCCGTTCACAGCCAAGCCGATTGCCATGCGCGATTTTCTCAAGTGGACGTTGAACGAACTCAAGCCGCTGGCAGAAGCCTTGAACATGTGGAACGACCTCATGCCGCTGGTCGAGATGGCAGAGGGCGCGCGCAACACCTCTGAGAAGATGCGCGCCCGGGTGCAGTCTGAGTTGAACGAAAATGGTGAAATTCCGTTGGAGGTGTTGAAGGAAATTCACTTTGAACGCGAGGCGCAGGTCAAAGCGGATGTGGAACGCATCGCCGCTGAGTATGGATCGCTTGGCGAAGAATCGTCGAAGATTGCGGAATTCCTACAGCGCAGCCGCGACGCCGCCAGACAAATTCCCAATGCGCCGATTCAATTCCGCGCCCGTACGCAGGCGGTTGTTGAAATTTCGTATCCCGATAAGACCAGCGAAATTCTTGACCTCGCCCAGCAATTGATTCGCATTCCAGGAGTTACCGCCTGCCCCGATGAACGCTTGGATGAAGTCCATCGCACGGGTTCGCTGGTGGATGATTACCTGCGAAACGCCGGTTTGGAAGTGAAATATTACGATGGCAAGTATCCTGCCGTTTATGCGGTGTTTCCGAAAACAAGCAACCAGGAATCAGGTAATCAGGAATTAGGAGAGAATCCTAATCACCTAATTCCTAATTCCTCATCACCTATTCTTTTGACAGGGCATTTCGATGTCGTTGAACCTGAACCTGACGACTCGCAGTTCATTCCAAGAATTGAAGGTGATTATCTGTGGGGTCGCGGCGCGGCAGATATGAAAACTGTCGTTGCGACATACATGGTTTGGATGAAGGACGCAATGAAAGCGGGTGCGCCGTATCCCAACATCGCGTTGATGTTGATCGGCAACGAAGAGAACGGCGAAGCCGAAGCGTGGGGCACACCTCATCTTTTGAAAGAATTAAGTAAGGGCGACCCATTGGGTCGCCCCTACACGCCTGCGTTGTTCATTGCAGGCGAGCGGACAGGTGAAAAAGGCGTTGAACTGTTCGGCGAAATTTGCGTGGAGAATCGCGGCGTGATGCGCTTTGATGTGATCGCGCGCGGGGCAAAAGGTCACAGCGGCATCGCGGGCACAGGTGATTTGAGCGAAAGATTGATCAACGCCCGCACCGCCTTGAACGAAATCTTTGCCAAACATCTCACGCTCAAAGCAGCAGACGGCTGGCAGTCACAAGCCAAGTTCCCATTTATCAGCGTGGGCACGCCCGGCGTGTATAACGTGACCGCCGCGGAAGGAATCCTCGGCGTGGAGATTCGTCCCATTCCGCAGGATGACACATCCGCGCTGCGGCAGGAAGTGGAAGCCTATTGTGCCGAAAACGGACTGGAAGCGAAATTCTCTGTCATGGAAAACGGCGTGGCGTGCGACCCGAATAATCCAGCGTTGAAAGCGTTGATCGAAGCAGTCAAACAGGCTTCGGGTGGGGCAGAGGCGCGTATCGGCAGGAAACTGCCAGGCACCAGCGCAAGGTTCGCTCCGGGCGGGCAGGCAGTCGTTTGGGGGCAGACGGGTATTGGTCCGCACGCAAAGGATGAGCGGCATTACATCCCCAGTATTGAGCCGTATTATAGATCGTTGAATGAATTAGCAAAGTTGTGGAAATAGAATAAAGACTGTCACAAATAAAGTGCATTCTTTATCTTTTCTTCCTTATTTCTTTACAAGGTCTTTATCTACCATTGATATTATCTGTCAGACGAACGAAATGTCCATAGTTATGTATTCATCAATGAAAGAAAATGGAGATAAGATCATGAAACGAAACTTTTATCTGGCTCTTGTACTTGCTTTGGTCGTTGCTTTGGCTGTTTCCAGTGCGGCTTTTGCCAAGGGTGGTGGTCCCGGCGGAAATGGAAATGGCAATGCTGGCGCAGTGACCGGCACAGGCACCTGTGACGGCACAGGTGTTGGAACGGGCGTTGGCACTGGAACTTGCGACGCAAATCTCGATGGCGTTTGTGACGATGCGAACCTCGACGGTCTTTGTGATTGCTCTGGATTGCCGATTGGCACGGGCGTGCCGGTTGGTACAGGGATTGGCGCCGGTGGCGTTTTCCGCAAGGGCGGACGTTAGCCAATCGAGATTTCGATAAAAAAACTGGCGGTCATGACCGCCAGTTTTTTTATCGATTTATTTTTTCAAAAAATCGAACGGCGGGCGTTGATTTAACTTCACCAAATTTGCGCCCGAGTCACCGGCATGAATTGCCGTCAGCGAACCCGTGTCACAACTCAGCCGCTGAAAGTTATCGAGCGGCAACCCTAGAAAATGCGACACCGCCAGCTTGATCGGGTCGGCGTGAAAGACAACCACCACAATATCCTGCGGCTTGTTATGCTTTTTGATGATGCGCTCCAGCACACTTGAAATCCGCGTTTGTATTTCGGGAAAAGACTCGCCTTCGGGGAAGCGAAAACGGGAGGGGGAGTTCTGCACGATCTTCCACACTTTTGTCAGGCTCAAAACCTTCCACGATTTGCCCTGCCACTTGCCGATGTCGGCATCCATCAGATCCGCATCCTGAATGATCTGTAATTTTCTGGCAGATGCGATCGGGGTCGCGGTCTCAATTGCTCTCTCGAGCGGACTGGAATAAATAGCTTTGATCGGGACATCCTTCAGCGCCTCACCCAACGCCTGGGCCTGATTCTGCCCCCGTTCATTTAGATGAACTCCGGGCAGCCTGCCCGCCATCTTGCCTGTTTTGACATAATCGTTTTCGCCGTGACGGATGAGAAGTAATGTTGGCATGTTTACATGTTGAAGGTTGCAGGTTTGGTTTTGAAAGGTTCGCGACCTGCGACTTTCAACCTGCAACTTGAAACTACTTTATTTTCCGCTTCATTTCTTTGATTTCTTCTTCGCTCATATCTGGGACGTCCTCTCGTCGTTCGATGTTCAAAGCCTTGCGCTGCGCCTCACGCCACATTTCCAATCTGGCTGTGACTTGTGATTCATAGCCCTCTTGAGAAGGCGCATAAAAATACGTGCCGAGCAATCTCTTCGGTAAATATTGTTGCGGCGTGAAGTGACCTTCCATATCGTGCGGATAAACGTAATCCTTGCCCTGTCCCGTTGCGGCAGCGTCACGGTTTCCATCCGCAAGATGACGCGGCACCGAGACTTGTCCCTCTTCTTCGATCTTTTTCATTGCTTTGAAGTATGCCGCCGTGCTGTTGGATTTGGGCGCAGTCGCCAGATAAAGCGTGGCTTCGGCAATGGGGAAAATACCCTCGGGCAAGCCGATAAATTCAAAAGCCTGTGCCGCTGAATTGGCGACGATTAGTCCCATCGGGTCAGCAAGTCCGATATCTTCGCCTGCCAGAATAATCAGACGGCGGAGGATGAACTTGGGGTCTTCGCCCGCGTAGATCATTTTGGCCAGCCAGTACAAAGCTGCATCCGGGTCAGATCCGCGCACAGATTTGATGAAGGCTGAAATGGTGTCGTAGTGAGCGTCGCCGTCCTTGTCGTACAAAACCGCGCGGCGTTGAATCGATTCCTGCGCCACATCCAATGTGACGTGAATGACGCCGTCCTTGTCGGGTGCAGTGGATTCGACTGCAAGTTCGATTGCATTCAGGGCGTTGCGCGCGTCGCCGCTGGAAATTTCAATTAGGTGATTGCGGGCATCGGCGTCGAGCAGAATTTGTTTATTGCCGTAGCCGCGTTCCTTGTCGGTCAGTGCGCGGTCGAGCAGAATCCCCGTTTCAGTTTGATTCAAATTTCGCAATTGAAATACCCGCGAGCGGGAAATCAACGCTTTAATCACCTCAAAGTATGGATTCTCCGTCGTCGCGCCGATCAGGGTAAAGGTCCCATTTTCGACGTGGGGGAGAAGTGCATCCTGCTGGGCTTTGTTCCATCTGTGGACTTCATCCACAAAAAGCAAAGTTCTGATATTGTGTAGCCGCCTGCGTTCAAGTGACTCGTCAATGACGACGCGCAAATCCGCTTTGCCTGCGAGAATAGCCGAGAGAGTAACAAAATGACTCTTGGTTGTATTCGCAATGACCTGCGCAAGCGTGG
>CAMCQT010000074.1 GCA_945877125.1 Candidatus Brevifilum fermentans
CCTTTTACTTTTTACTTTTCATCCCTCATCCTTCATCTTTCATCCTTGCATTTAGTAAATCGGCAGCCTCTCGTCCACTTCCCTCGCCCAGGCATTGATCCCGCCTTTCAAATTTTTGACCTTCTTGAAGCCTGCGCTGACCAGCAACTCCAACGCGCGAGCGGAGCGGGTGCCGCCTTTGCAGAAGATGACCATTTCTTCGGCGCTGTCGAGTTCGGATAATCTCCCTGCCAATTGTCCGAGCGGAATATTGACCGCGTTCGGCAAAGCGGAGATTTCCAACTCGTGCGGTTCGCGCACGTCCAACAACTTGAGGCGATTTGTTTTCACGCGCTCAGAAAGTTCCGCGGCGGTGATGTCCCAGCCTGCGCCTGCCGAGCCTTCTTCTTCGTGTCCACGACCGGGCACGCCGCAGAATTCTTCGTAGTCGATCAATTCCGTGATGTCGGCATTCGGTCCGCAGACGCGGCATTTTGGATTTTTCTTGAGCTTCACAAAGTCAAAGGACATGTCGAGCGCATTGTAAAGCAACAGCCTGCCGACCATCGAGTCGCCGATGCCGAGCAGGACTTTCAAGGCTTCGGTGGCTTGAAGCGTGCCGATTGTGCCGGGCAAAACGCCCAAGACTCCACCTTCCGCACACGAAGGGACAAGCCCAGGCGGGGGCGGTTCGGGGAAGAGACAGCGATAGCACGGACCCAGCCTAGCATCGAAGACGCTCAACTGCCCGTCAAAGCGGAAGATGGAGCCGTAGACATTCGGCTTGCCGAGCAGAACGCAAACATCGTTCGTGAGGTAGCGGGTCGGGAAGTTGTCCGTACCGTCGATCAGCACATCGTAATTCTGCGCGATGCGAACGGCATTCTCAGAGGTGAATGGTTCGTTGTAAATATCAATTTGAATATCGGGATTCAAATCCAGCAGTTTGGTGCGCGCGCTTTCGACCTTCAACTTGCCAACGGTGGATACGCCGTGGATCACCTGCCGTTGCAGATTCGACGTATCGACCACATCGAAATCCACCAGCCCAATGTGACCGACTCCTGCCGCAGCGAGATACAAAGCCACAGGCGAGCCAAGTCCACCCGTGCCGATCACCAGCGCGGACGAAGCCTTCAGTTTACGCTGACCCTCCAATCCCACTTCGGGAATCAGCAGGTGGCGCGAGTAACGCAAAATTTCTTCGTGAGAAAGTTCGGGCAGCATTTCAACCTCCAGCGGCAGATACCATCAAGATAACTTTGTCATCATCTTTGAGCGGGGTGTCCAACCCGCTCAATTCACGGATGTGTTCGCCGTTGACGAAGATATTGAAGTGACGACGCAGCGCGCCTCCCGCCTCAAACAAATGAGGTACGAGAGCGGGATAACGCGCCACCAGATTATTCAGCAACTCTGCAACAGTGACACCGGCAACAGGGAACTCGCTCTGGTTATCCACATAAAATTTCATAAGGGCAGGAAAACGAACAATAGGCATGGGGGAAGTATAAAGGAGGAAGGATGAATTACCAAGCACTTGCGTACTTGGCAAGTGTGAAGGATGAATGCCACGTGAAAGTAGATTGCTTTTACATAAAAAACTCCTATAATTGAAACATCCGTACATCATTCAAAGGAGGTAGACATGGCGCAATATAAAGTAATCGCAGGCACGTTCCACGTCAAAGGCTTTCAGCCCGACGGTGATTCGATCCGCTTTCAGGCGAACAATCAGGCAAATTGGGATTTTTTCACCTGGGAAACCGAGGCTGATAAAAAGTCCAAAAAGAAGCAACTGCGGGTCGAGGCAATTGATGCGCTCGAAACGCATTACGAGGGCTACCATCAGCCGCGCGCGTTTGCATTGGCCGCGCTCGAATCGATGCTTGACCTTTTACAGATTACTTCTGTGACCTATAGTTTGGGATTAACTCAGATTGTGGCGGCAAATGATGGCAAAGCTGGATTCATAGCCTCAGCCACAACTGATCCCTTCGGGCGTCCCGTCAGTTACGTATTTCCGAAAACTGCCCCGCTGACAGATGGTGCGGTTATGGAATCAAGTGAACTACCCGTTGATGATTCCGTTAATTTCCAGCTTGCGCGCGAGGGGCTGGTCTATCCCACTTTTTACACCACCACCGACAGAGTCATCGCCGAAAAGATTCGCGCAGTTGTAGCGCGCGCCAGATTAACAAAACGCGGAATCTGGTCCATTGACCGCACCGCCGATTTCATGCTACTCGATATCCGCACCTTGCAGGAGGATAATTTGATCATGCCAAAATTATTCCGCCGCCTGGTGGGATTTTATGATCGATATTCAGAATTCAGTCAATTGCCCGAATACATGAAAAAGCAAAGAGACAACCTTGTGCTTTGGGATGGCACAAAGAAAAAGTCACTCGCCGACCTGATGACCTTTGAAGGCAGGCGACTGCGAATGAATACACCCGTGGAAGATATATTGTTCCAACCGAAGTAAAAGAAGAAGTGGATAGTGGGCGGTGAATAGTGAATAGTGAATAGTGAAAGTCCCGAAGTCTTTCGACTTCGGGACTTTTTTACTTATTACTTCTAACTACCCACTGACCACTATCCACTATCCACTGACCACAGCCTATATCCCGCCTTGCTCTTCCTTCTTCGCTTCCATTTCTTTTCTGTGAGCCTCGATGATCGGACCCGTGATGTGAGATGGAACTGTGTCGTAGTGATCGAATTCCATTGTGAAATATCCGCGCCCGCCGGTGATGGAGCGGAGCTGCGTGGTGTAGCGTAACACCTCAGCCAGCGGCACAGTAGCCACAACAACTGTATTGCCGCGTTCTGACTCAGTCCCTTGTACACGTCCGCGGCGGGTGTTGAGATCGCTCATCACGTCGCCCATATTCACATCTGGAACCGTGACACGGATGATCATGATCGGCTCGAACAAAACGGGGCCCGCATCATGCACCGCGAGTTTGAAGGCTTCGCGTCCTGCAATTTCAAAGGCGAGCGGCTTGGAATCCACTTCGTGTTCCTTGCCGTCGTACACGATGACTTTGACATTGCTCATCGGGTAGCCCGCAAACGCGCCGCGTTCCATCGTCGCCTTGATGCCTTTTTCAATCGGAGGCAAATAAGACTTCGACAGGTTCATGCCGACCAGTTCATCGGCGAATTCAAAGTCGGCTGTGGGCAAAGGCTCAATGCGAAGATGCACTTCGCCGAATTGACCTGAACCACCACTTTGCTTTTTATGGCGATATTGTCCGCTGGCTTTGCGCGTAATTCCTTCGCGATACGGAACGCGCGGTTCATGCGTGGCAAGTCCCACCTGGAACTTGGCTTGCGCGCGATGCAGCGCCACGTCAATGTGCTGGTCGCCCATACCCAACAAAACTGTCTCATGTGTAATGGGGTCGTTTTGCCAAAGCAGGGTCATATCTTCTTCGCACAATTTCGCGAGTGTCGGTGAAATCTTCGCCGCATCAGACTGGCTCTTGGGGGTGATAGCCACACGATACAACGCGGCTGGATATTTCGGTTTTTCAATCGTCAGCGGATGCCCTTTTTCGCAGAGGGTGTCACCCGTGGCGGTTGCTGTCAATTTAGAAACGCAGGCAATATCGCCGGCATGGATTATTTTTGCCCCAATCACTTCCTTGCCGCGCTGGAAATGCAAACCAGAAACACGTTCATCCACACCCTTGTTTTGATTCCACATGTGCCCATCAGCCTGGAGTGAACCAGAGTAAATGCGGAAGTAGGTCATCTTGCCGACAAACGGGTCGGCGGTTGTCTTCCAGACGTATGCGGCTAAAGGTTCAGTATCAGACGGCTTCAATGTCTCTTCGCCGTTCTTGCCTTGCGCCGTGCGTTTGATCGCTTGCATGGGAGAAGGCATCAGGTCAATGATGTCGTTGAGCAATGCAATTGCGCCCACTTCATGTCCGCCAGCGGCACAGAAGACGGGGACAAATTCTCCAGCGTAGACCACATCTTCCAGTCCACGTACCATCTCTGCATCCGTCAGGGAGCCGTTCTCCAGGTATTTTTCCATCAACTCGTCTTCGCCTTCGGCGGCAGCTTCCACCAGCGCAAAGTGAGCTTTTTCTGCTGCTTCTTGTTGATCCGCTGGAATTTCGGCAACGGTATTTCCATCCCCCAGATAGGATTTCATGCCGATGATGTCCACGACGCCTTTGAAGCCCGCTTTTTCACCAATTGGGAAATGGACTTTAAGGGCGCGCTTGCCATGCGCTTTGACAAAGGCTTCAATTGCGTCGTACGTTTCTTCAAAGTTCGCGTTGTCGCGATCCATTTTATTAATAACAAAAAAGCGCGGCAGATTAAATTCATCTGCGTAGCGCCATGCAAGTTCAGTGCCAACCTCGATACCTGAGACAGCGTCTACTAAAATAATCGCGCCATCTGCGACACTCAGGGCAGAGACAATCTCACCCACGAAATCAGTGTAGCCTGGCGCATCGATAATATTTATTTTGTAATCACGGTGCTCTATAGGAATTACGCTTGTGTAAATTGAAATTTTACGACGGTGTTCCTCATCATCATAATCTGAAGCCGTCGTGCCATCTTCAATTTTGCCCAGGCGGGTTGTCGCCTTCGTTGCGTGCAAAAATGATTCAGCCAACATCGTCTTGCCTGCGCCTCCATGTGAAACCAGCGCAATATTGCGTAAAAACTCGGTGGTATACTCTTTCATGGAAATAGCCTTCCTATACGTAGGATATGAAACAATGATTTTTTCTACCCACTGGCTAAGCCGGGGGGCAAGTTGCACGATTGTAAAAGAACTCAATTGAATTGTCAAAGTGTTAACGTCACAATAAAATATGACATTTGCCGTGAGGTTTTGTGAGCCTATTTATTCGCGAATATTCCCTTCTTATCGTTGGTCTTGTATTATCCATCGCCGCCGGCTACATGCTGTTGGCGCACAAACCAAAATTGAACGAATACCTCGCCTTTGGAGTTATCGTTGCCGTGCTAATTTCTTCGTGGGTCATTTTACATCCACGCCAAACGCCGCTGATGGACGATGCCAAAGCGGTGCGGGCAATGATCGGCGCGGGCACACCCGTCCTGCTTGAATTTCAATCCCCCTTCTGAATTGCATGCACCCAAATAAAGCCCGCCGTTGACGAGCTTGAACAGGAAATTAATAGCCAGGTCAGCATTGGCAAACAGATCCACATTATCCGTTTAAACATTCAGGAAACTGTCGGCATGGAACTTGCTCCTGTTTATAATTTTGAATTCACCCCCACTTTTATTTTCTTCGACGCGCAAGGCAACGAAGTCTGGCGCACCGTCGGCTCATTCGACGCGCAAAAAGTCCGCGATTCGCTCAAATGAGTTTCCTGCGCCGCCTGCAATTCAACTTTTGGTATTTCCGCAACCCGCCCTGGGATAGCGGCATCACCCCGCCCGAACTCTTTGAATTTATCCAATCTCACCCCGCGGGGCGCGCCATTGACATTGGCTGCGGCACAGGCACGAACGTCACCACGCTTGCGAAAACAGGCTGGCAAGTCACAGGTTTCGACTTCGCCGCGCGCGCCATCCAGATCGCAAAACGCAAGGCAAAAAAAGCCCACATCCAAGCCAATTTATTCACCGACGATGCAACCCGCATGAAAAATGTCACAGGTCAATTTGACCTCGCGCTCGACATGGGTTGTTTTCACAGTTTGGAAAATAAAGCGGATTATCTGACTCAACTGGATCGAATCCTCGCCCCAAACGGATTCTGGTTAATGTACGGATTCTACGCCCCCACCTCGAACCCCTCCGCCCCTAAAATTGCAGACTCCGACCTGAGCTTAATCTCAGCCCGAGCATTCACCCTCCTCACCCGCCGCAACGGCTTCGACAAACGCGAGCGTCTCTCGGCGTGGTTCTTGTATCAGAAAACTGTGTCACCCCTTCGGGGTTCAAAAACCAATTCACCCGTATTCTAGAATCATGACACCCCTTCGGGGTTTTATTCATCCTTCATCCTTCCTCATTCATCCTTTCCCTTGAAAACCCTCTTCCTCTTCCTCGATGGCATCGGACTCGGCGACAACGACCCTGAGAAAAATCCCTTCGCGCGCGCCAACATGCCGTACCTGCAATCCCTGCTCGGCGGGCAGAGCCTCATCCGCGAGACTGCGCCGTTTGAAGGTGACCTTGCTACACTATTATCCGTTGACCCAAATCTCGGCGTGGACGGTTTGCCCCAATCCGCCACGGGACAGGCGGTTCTGCTGACAGGCATCAACATCCCCGCCGAATTGGGCTATCACTACGGACCCAAACCAAACCCCGAAGTGGCGCAATATTTGGACGGAAAAACGATTTTTTCAAAGACGGTCAAGGCGGGCAAAAAAACAGCCTTGCTCAGCGCCTATCCGCCGCGCTATTTTGCAGGGATCAACTCGGGCAAACATCTCTACTCCGCCATTCCCCTCGCGCTGACCAACGCAGGCATTCCCCTCTTCACAATTGATGACTACTTCGCAGGCAACGCGCTCTCCGCAGATTTCACAGGCAAAGGCTGGCATGAATTCCTCAACCTGCCCGATGCGCCGATCTACGAGCCAGAAGCAGCGGGGAAAAAACTGGCGGAACTCGCCAGTCAATATGACTTCTCCTTCTTTGAATATTGGTCAACCGACTACGCCGGTCACAAACAGGATATGGATTCAGCCGTGCGCCAATTGGAAAGATTCGATGACGTGCTAAAGAGTCTGCTCGCAAACTGGCAGACCGAAGACGGCATGATTCTACTCACCTCCGACCACGGCAACATGGAAGACCTATCCACCCGCAGACATACCGCCGCAAACGTACCCCTCCTATTATTCGGCGACAAATCCCACCGCCGCGAATTCCAAAAAGACCTCCACGACCTGACAGGAATTGCGCCAGCGATTATGAAAATTTTGGATTTATGATTTTAGATTTACGATTAAAAACCATATCACCCCTTCGGGTTGCACGATTAACGCATTGGCTTCTATAATCATGGCATCCCTTCGGGATTTTTGAGACTCAAAATAGCGCGGAACACGAACTTTCATCATTCATCATTCATCCCTCATCCTTCATCCTTCATCCTTCATCCTTTCCCCCATGCTCTCCTCCGCCGACCTCCTCCGCTTACCCTACACCCCTGACTTGACCGAAGGCGGAATTGCGTATGCGCTTCTTTCATTGTCATATAACAGCCTGTCATTTGACCAAATCCGCCGCGTGGTGGCTGGGACAATCGTGGAGTTGGCTTTTCGACGCTATCTTTCACAGCAAGATATTCCATTTGACATTACTGCCGCCACGCCTTTCACTGACCCCGCGCGGCACGACGTTACCCTCGGCGGGCATCGCTGTGACATAAAATCCTTCCTCATTTCACATCGCGATCAAATTGCTGAAATACGGCGCGACACTGGCGTGTTGTTAAATGCGTCTGCACTCGTGCCTTCTGACCATTATGCCAATCATGGACTTTCAGACAACGACTTATATTTATTCGCGTTTCTTTCGGGACTGATCGCGGCTTCGCAAAACGACCTCAAGAAAGTGGAAGAAACTAATCAACCTCATTACCTGATGCACGTCATGCCTGAAAAGTGGCGCAAACCATTCCACTGGAATCCGCTGGGAGCGCTGGTCTTGAAATCTGAATCAGATTTGGAAATGCTGATCGAAATCAGCGGACAGGATGCGGGGCGCGGAATTTTGACGCGGCTGGTTAATCTCCCGCCAAAAACACGCGTGACCGTGGACGATCCGTTTTATTCATTGACCGCTGTTCACGTCAAAAATATCCCTTCGGCGCGATTTGGAATTCATTGTCTTGCAAATAAAGAAACGCACATCATCTCGCCGTTGGAGTGGGGAAATATTTGGGTCTACGGCATCAACATCACGCTGGCGGGTTTTATCTCACGCGGAGAATTTCGCCAGCGCGCCAAATTGCTCGCGCCCAATTCACGCACATTCCAATATGACCATACCAAAACAAAAAATCTGGCTGTGCCCGTTTCAGAATTAAACCCTTTGCCTGATTTATTTGCGCGGGTGCGCGAGTGGAAATCTCAGAAAACAAAATAATCAGCATAAAAAGAGCGCAGAGGTTTTCTCCGCGCTCTTTTGTTTCTTTTTAGCAAAGTTACTTTCTTGGGTGATTTCGGGAAGGTTTCTGCTTAGCCTTTTTCATTTCGGTAAACAAATCATCCAAAGTCATGTCGGAAAAAAGTTCCCTGCGCTCTTGTGTATAATCGCCATAACCGCTTGTAAATTGATTTACAAATCGAATGGTGTTAACAACGCCAATTTCCTTATAAAGAACGCGCAAAGCCTCTTTTGTTATTTCTGCCAATGGAAGCGTATCTGTAATCATTTTATATCTCCTTCACCAGGTCAAGTGGGGAAACTACTTTTACTTTTAAATCTTGAATTCTTTTCGCTCTCTTCAAGAGATCGTCGTCGCAAGTACAAAAATAGTCCACACGCGCTTCTTCTGCACAAGCCAAATGAACTGCATCCAAAGCAAAAATGCCAAATGCGCCAAACTCACTTGAGCGTTTCTCTATTTTAGGATTTACATCCACAAACCCCTTCGCTTTTGAGAGTACCTCCAAGGCATACTCCTTGCGGATTTGATTCGAGTTGCGGTTTATCTCAAATTCCAAAATAGTAGATGAAAATAATTCAATTTTATTGGCTTCAACCAAAGAAAGAATACCTAAAACAGCCTCGGACTCAAGGGCAATTCGAATCTGGGTTTTACTATCCAGAGGACGTTGTATACTGCAATTATCAAGGTAAACTTTTGGCTTCATCAAGTAAATTATAGCACGCCAAAACCGCTGGTTTTACAAAACAGGTATACTTGCAAAAACTTTATCTGTAGTGAGAAAACTTAAAATGACCGAATTCCCCACCCCCACCTTTTATATCCGCGATGTGCCAGTTTATGGCGATGCGCTCCTTGCGCCGATGGACGGCTATTCCGATTGGCCTTTCCGCTCACTGTGCCGCGACCTCGGCTCAGCCATGAGCTACACCGAATTCGTCCACGCTGAAAAAATTCTCAGCAAATCGAAACAGCCAATGAAGAAACTTTATTTCGAAGCGGCGGAGCGTCCCGTCACTTTTCAACTGTACGGCGACAACTCCGATAGAATCGTTGAAGCCGCCCTGCGCGTGCAAGATTGGGGACCAGACATTATCGACATCAACATGGGCTGTCCCGCCAAAAGCGTGTCAAATCGCGGCGCGGGCGTTGGCATGATGAAGTCGCCGCTGAAAATTGCGCGCACCTTCAAAAAGTTGACCGCAAAACTCAAAGTCCCCGTCACAGGCAAAATCCGCCTCGGCTGGGAAAGAAATCAAAATTACAAACTCATCGCGCGCATCGTTGAAGAATGCGGCGGCTCGCTAATCGCGCTCCACGGGCGTACCAAGGAACAAGCCTACAGCGGCAAAGCGAACTGGGATGCCATCGCCGAGGTAAAAGCCACGGTCAAAATCCCAGTCATCGGCAACGGCGATGTGAAGCGCGTGGAAGACATCGAAAAAATGAAACTTTACACAGGCTGTGACGCGGTCATGATCGGACGCGCCACGCTTGCCAACCCGTGGATCTTTTCACGCCTCGACCGCGAGCAAGTCTCGTCTGAGCAGGTGCGGGGAACCATCCGCACGCATCTGGCAAAGAGCGTCGAGTTTTACGGCGAGGAAGATGGGCAAAGATTATTCCGCAAGTATGCGGTGCAATATTTGCTGATGAAAACCCTCGACCGCGAAACACGCAAACAAATCCTCAAGCCCATGCCGCCCGCCGAATTTCTCGAAATGCTCAACCAAGTCTACGCCATCACCGCATGACGTATAATCAAAGCATGATCCTCGACCTTCCCTTTATTCTCGAAACACGGCGCAACCATGCGCTCGAACACGCCACGCTGCACATGCTGGCGCACACCCACAGGGGTAACATGGGCGGGCATTCCAACCCAACTGGATTTTTCCTGTTCGGCGATTTTTCCACACCCGATGTTTGGGCAGCCGCCACCGAAGCGCTGGAAAGATTACGCGAAGGTGAAAGCGGATTGGCGATTCACGCAGGTTGCGGAACCAACATGGCGACCACCGCGCTGCTCGCCGGCACTTTGAGTTGGTCGGTCCTTCGAGGAGCAAAATCCACGCTGACAAAGTTGCTGCTCCTGCCTATTGCAGTTGCTATGGCAGTCGTCGGCGTACTACTCGCCCGTCCGCTGGGGCCGTGGCTTCAGAAATACATCACCACCGAAGCCAACATGGGCAACATGCAAATCATCGACATCATCCCCATCCGCAAAGGCTTGCATCGGGTAATTACGAAATAAAAAGATTAAACACAAAGGACACGAAGGTCACAAAGTAAAAACCTTTTTACTTTTTACTTTTTACTTCATCCTTCATAATTCACGCGCAGCGATCATCCTTTCCCTCCCATGAACATCTTCATCCTCTACGGCAACGACGAATTCGCCATCACCCGCAGACTCAAGGACTTTGAGTCTGATTTCAGCGACCCCACCACAGCAGGGATGAATACCGCGCACTTCGAAGCGCGCACCACGGCAGAAGAGGAACTGAATAACGCAGTCAACTCGATGCCGTTCCTTGCGCCAAAACGATTGGTCATTCTTTCAAATCCATCTGCAAAATATAACAACCCAGCCACACGCAAAAAATTTGGAGAGTTTCTCAGCAACACCCCACCCACCGCGAAACTTGTGCTGTGCGAAACCATCGAACCCAAGGAAGTTGAAAAACACTGGCTGATAAAGTGGGCGGCAAAAAATTCGTCAATTGTGAAGACACAGGCTTTTATGCAGCCAAAGCAAAGAGACATGCCAGGCTGGATCGTCAACGAAGTGAAAAATCAAGAGGGAAAGATTGATCCCGCCGCCGCCGCCAAACTCGCCGAAATGGTCGGCGTGGATACGCGCCAGGCTGGCATGGAAATTGCCAAGTTGTTGGCTTATGTCAATTGGTCAAGACCAGTTCAAGGGTCAGATGTGGAAGCGGTCTGCATCGTCACATCTCAGCAAAGCGTGTTTGAATTCGTCGACGCGTTGTCACAGGGCAATGGAAAAACCGCGCAAAGACTTTTGCATCGCCTGCTTGAAAATGAAGATTCGTTCGCGCTGTGGGGCATGGTCGTGAGACAGTTCCGCTTGCTGGTGCAGGCGCGTGAAATTTTAGACGGGCGCGGAAATAAAGACGATGTGGCGCGCGCGCTGGGCGTGCATCCATTCGTTGCAGAGAAAACATCGGGACAGGCAAGCCGTTTTTCGATGGAAGCGCTAGAAAGTATTTATCATCATCTGCTGTCCATTGACGAAAGAGTCAAAACGAGCCAGATCACATTGGACCTGGCTCTCGATACGTTGATTATGGAATTGGCAAAATGACGGTGGACCGTGGACGATAGACCGTTGTTACGCCGTCCATCGTCCACGGTCTATGGTCAAAATAATGACGGTTGTTGCGGAATGTCTTCTTCATTCCTTCCGCTCCAGCCGTATTTTTTTAGGTCAATGCGGTCTTTGTCGTCAAATGTGATGCCCTCGGTTTCGAGCAGTTGACGCTGTTTTTCAGCTCCTGCGCGTTCGCTGATCCTGCCCTGCGAGTTGATGACCCGCTGCCAGGGAACATCATCGGGGCAGGCTGCCATTGCGCCACCCACCCAACGCGGAGCGAATGCGGCGTAGGTTTCCAACTCCACGCCATTGGGCGGCGGCAGTATTTTGGCAATTTGTCCGTAGGTGGCAACTTTGCCAAAGGGAATCTGGCGCACGAGATTCCAGACTTGTTCGTTGTAGGCTTGCGGGTTGGGAGGAGATGCAAAGGCAGGCATGGGAGTCTCCTTAATAAATCGTTTTTACCACAGATAAAAACAGATAAACGCAGATTTTTGATAAAACCAAACATAAAAATCTTTTAGATCTTTTTCATCTGTGTGCATCTGTGGTTAAAAACCTTAGCCATCATTCACGTTACTTACAGTTTGAGCTTGCCGTTCCAGCCGAATTTCTTCATGTCAATACGACCTCTGACACCGAACAGGATGCCTTCATCTTCAAGCAGGAGTTTATGTCTTCTTGCGTCCGCGCCATTTTTTTCGCTGATCTCGCCCTTTGAGTTGACAACGCGCTGCCAGGGCACATCATCGGGACTGCTTGCCACTGCGCCGCTGACCCAAAGTGCGCCAAACTCCACAAAGGTTTCATTGTCCACGCCTTCGGGAAGCGGGAGCATTTTTGCGATCTGTCCGTACGAGGCGACTTTTCCGCGCGGTATTTGACTGACGATTTCCCAGACTTGGGCAAAAAAGGCTTCAGGGTCGGGAGGGAATGGAAGTTGAGGCATGAGGGTTTCCTTTTTATGTCGTTGCGAGGAGGATGCCCTTTCCGACGAAGCAATCTCACAGCACAAGGAGATTGCTTCGTCGCGAAGAACAAGAACGCTCCTCGCAACGACATGACATTAATGGGATGATAGATATTGATAATACAACGATTGCCGAACATTGGCAATAAAATTTTTCGAGAGTTTGTCATTCATGAATTTCAGGGTTTGGATTTCATCCGCAACCAGTGAGTTGGGATGCTCACCCTCTGGCACGCCAGGCTGTTCGAGATGTGTGACCAGCTCAACGGTTGGCTGTGCGCGCTGACTTTCATCCAAAACAAAATAATATTCGTAAGTGCGGAAGATGGAGCGGTTGATTTCGTAAAGCGGGGTAAGGGCGCCGAGGGCGAGTAAGAGGTAAAAAGTAAAAAGTAGAAGGCGGGGCGTGGTCTTTTGGAAGATGACTTCGCCTGTCATTACCATCAAGTAAAACAAGGGAGCGATGGAAGCGCGCATAACAAAATCACGTCCGCTACCGAATTGGATGAAGGGGATGATGGCGAGAAGCAAGCCCGTGACCACCCAGCGCGAATCACGCCATTTGAGCGGAGCCAGTAACAGCCAGAGGATTCCACCCTCGAGCAGGAAGAAGGCGAGAAAATCTTTCAGCGCGACGGCTTGAAATCCACGCTGCTGGGCGGCGGTGTTGGATGAGAAATAAAGAAACGAAACGAGGACGATCATTCCGCTGGCGAGGAGAATGTCAAAGCGTAGGTTTTTGAACGGGAATTTGAAGTCGGTCTGTTTGATCCACTCGATGATCAAGTATGGGAGAAGTCCGAGGGCGGCTAGGGGGGCGAAGAAGAAGCAGAGGGAGAAGGTGAATAGGTAATTGGAGATTGGTAATTGGTGATTGGTAATTGGTGATTCGTCTGTAAGCAGGGTGATACATAGCCACGCTGGGACGGCTTGATTGAAGACCCAGAACAATTGGGTGGTGAAGGAGGAGTACTGTAAATTTCCGCTCCAGATTTCAAGGTGTTGGATGGGAGGAAAAAGTGTTGGGTAGTCGCTGGCAAAGAGGAGCGCGCCGAGTGAATCCAATCCGCTGAAGAGGATGAGCAGGAGGATGGCTTTGAGGGCTGAGGTTTTGAGTTTTAGGCTCAAATGTAAGGTGACGAGGAAAATGCCGAGCCATGTCCACAGAAAAAGAACAAAATTCGCGGCTTGCCAGCCGAAGATTTTTCCAGTCAAAGCGGCGGGGAGGAAATATCCCACATAATAAACCAGCATTGTGATGGGACCTTTTTCAGGTAACGAATAAATGACAGGCCAGTCGTAGTTGATGAGGTCATGCAGAACTGCGTTGCGCCAATGGTGATCCCAGTTTTGGAAGGCGTATCCGCCCACGCCGGAGAGAAGTAACCAAAGGGCAGTGAGAAGTAATAAGTAAAAAGTAGATTGGAGATTGGGTAATTGGTAATTGGTAATTGGAGATTGTTTGAATAGTTGCCAAACTGCCCAGAGAATGATGGCGGTGATGGGGATGGCAATAGACAGTCGCAGCCAGCCCATGCAGAAGATGATGAACGGGAGGGCGAGGTATAAGATCGTGATGAGATGGAGGTTTTTCATGGAATGGGTTTGATACGGTCAACGGTCTATTGTCCACCGTCTATTTCATAAATTACATAATCATCTTTTTGGATTGTAACGGAGTAATTCTCATTCAGGAACGCGCGCAGTTCGGGGAACTCGCGCGAGGTATCTGGTCCTGTGACCCAGGGCTTATCTGCGGCGATGACTTCAACAATGAAGCGCGGGCTTGCAAGTTGCAGTTCATTCATAAAATCTGCGCGCAGAGATTGGATGTATGGATGGGAAACGTGGTGATAAAAATAGAAATCAAAAACGTAAGGCGTGGCGATGTGCGCGCGGGTTTCAAGCATGGCAAGCAATGTGCCGCCTGTCCAATCCAACGGCTGAACGGTGTCACCCGCTTCGAGATTTTTTTCGAGGAAGTTTGCAATTTCCACGGCGCGGTCGGTGGATGTGGCGATGGGTTTATTTTTTATTTGGCGAATGAAGGTTTGGGAGGGGGAGAGAAGGGCAAAGAAAAGGATGAGGGATGAAAGATGAAGGATGAAGGTTTTGAAAGTTGCAGGTTGCAGGTTGAAGGTTTGTGAGGCAAGTAGAATGATGAAATAAACGAAGGGTAAATAATGGTAGGGGAAGAATTGACCTGAGAAAGTTGGGTAGATGGCGTAGCACAGGGCGAGGCTTGCCAGTAGATATGTTTTTTTATTTTGATTGAAATAGACGCCGATTGCGGCGGGGATGAGCCACAGCGCGTTGCCGCCGAGTCGGACAGTTTGGTTCAGCAAAAGGGACATTCGCGCCGCTCCGGCAGTGACTTCCATTTGCCCGTTGACTTGGGAATACAGCGGCCAGTAATTGACGGCGATGGTGACAAAGGGAATCAACGCGCCGGTGAATCCGAGCCAGATAATGATTGCTGATATGGGGATAAGGAATCCTGCCGCAGCGGGGAGAATGCTGGTCGCGGCGGCTTTTAGCAGAGTCAACTTGAGGCGTTGGATAATGTCTGAGACGTCAAAAATCAAGATCGGGATGAGTCCGATGGCGGCGTGGGGTTTGATAACTGCCGCTAGACCAAAGAGAATTCCCAGCGTTATCCGATGCTTGAGAGTCAACTCATCCCGCATCGAAATCCAAACCGCGAGCGCGACAAAGATCAGCAAAAGATATTCGCGTTGAAGCGACATGGACGGCCCGCCCTGCATGTATTTCAAGCCGAAGAGAATGGCGGCGGCTAGGGCAGGTATTTTTCCAAAGCGACGCATTGCCAAAAATGTGATGACAAGCAGCGCGGCGAGAATAAGCAGATCAAGGATGCGAATATGAAAAGCGTTGAATCCGCTCAAAACGCCGAGCACAGAATAGGCGACGAAACTGCCCGGCATTTGAAAATCAAACAGGTCGCGGTACGGCACGAGACCGTCGGCGCGCATGAGGAAGGCTTCGTAAAAAAGCGGAGCTTCGTCGTGGGCGATGGGCCACTGAGTCGAATAGCCTGCCTGAACGATGAGAAACGTGGCGAGGAGGGCGAGCAGGATATTGGAGAGGCGGCGCATTATTTGTAAATGAGTTTGAATCGTTCGCAGACCAGGGGCATTTCTTCGCTGAATTCCCTGCCGATCTTTGGAAGTGTGCGCGAGAAGAAACTTGTGTGGGCAGCCCGCCAATATGCGAGAGACAAATCACCTTCGCCTTCGGCCTGCGCGAATTCTTCATCCACGGTCTTGAAACGGCAAACGAAGACTTCTGTGGTTTCGATGATGCAGAGGGGTTGACCGAGTCCGTTCAGCACAATGGAGATTAAGCCGGGCTGGGGAATGGGGTTACCCTCCGCTTGCCACTCCCACAAAGCGGAGCATGTGCCGGTTTTTATTCCGCTCGCGATAAGTTGACCGAGTTCGTCTGCAAGGCTGGGGTTATCTCCAAACCCTTCGGCAACATAGCTTTTCCCGAAATAGTTTGAGTTGGCTGGCAAACTGGCAAGAAATGCATACCAATAATGCTCAATATCCGACTTGTCCATTTTATGTAAATTCTCCGCCAGTAATTTGTTTTTCCAACAACTCGCGGTTGGATGTGAATTTCAATTCCACTTCCACGCGCTGAAAACATTTGTTTTCTCCCATTAATGTTTTGCGGGCAATATAAATATCACCGCCGTCTTCATATTCAACGCTCAAGTCATTATCCAAATTCACACGGCCTTCGATGATTTCTCCGCAGCGACGGCATTTGACAGAGAAGGTGTATTCGTGTTTTTGTGAGGCGGCGGGAGAACTGCCGAAAAGTTTTTGCAGGAGGTTCATGGGATTTCCTTTTGACGATTGGTCATCGTCTGAAATTAAAACTTCCACTTCTTCAAAACATCCATTGCTTTGTAATGCGTCAAATCCAAGTGCAAGGGGGTGATGGAAACATAGCCCGCGCGCAATGCGCCGAAGTCCGTGCCGGGTTCGTCCACGCCGGTGGGCGCTTCGCCGCCGATCCAGTAGTAGGGTTTGCCGCGCGGATCAACGCGCTCGTCGAGTGCGTCGCGATAGACTCGCAATCCCTGACGCGTAATCATATAGCCTTTGAGTTCATCTTCTTTGAGATAGGGCACGTTGAGATTGACCACCACACCTTCGGGCAACCCATCCGCGATGATTTTTTTGACGACGCGGCGCGCCACGCTGGCGGCTGTGGAATAATCCAATGGGCCTTTGTGCCCCTCTGGAGAATCAAGCGAAACCGCGATGCCCTTCACGCCCGCGATCACGGCTTCCATCGCCGCGGTGACGGTTCCAGAATAGGTCACGTCATGCCCGACATTGGCGTTGGAATTGATGCCCGAAACAACCAGATCAATTTGTTCCTCGATCAAGCCAAGCAGCGGCAAAGCCACGCAGTCAGACGGAGCACCATCAGATGCGAATGCGCTGGTTCCATCCGCAAGTACAACTTCCTTCACGCGCAGCGGACGTTCCATCGTTTTCACATGCCCCGAAGCTGACCAGTTTTTATCTGGCGCAAAGACAGTCACTTTGCCGAGTTTGCGCATTTCCTGCACGAGGGCTAAAAGTCCAGGCGCTTGCACGCCGTCATCGTTGGTTACTAGAATATGCATGGGAGTCATTTCCGATTTTGAATTTTGGATTGGTGGTTGAGTAGTCCGAGTGCTCTTCGAGGACGTACCGAAACCACGATTTACGATTGGAATTATAACGCGATATATCCCCCGTATTTTCTAAACAAAGACCTCCGAGATTTTCAAAATCTCGGAGGTCTGGTTATTAAAGGTCTGGTAATTATCCAACACTACGTAAGATCACCCCATTTTGTGACGGGTCGTATATCAATAATCCATCTTCGGTTTGGTTGAATGCGATGCCTGCCTGATTGATTCGGGCAACGACTTCATCCAGCGCCTGTTGATTCGGCAAGTCAATGGTGAAGTGGCGCAGTCCAACCGCGTCGGCTGGCGGGGGCGGCGCGCCTTCGCCTTGCCAGGCGTTTAGCCCCAGGTGGTGATGATATCCGCCTGCGGAAATGAACGCCGCCTGAAAAGTGGATGAAAGTCCCATCACATCGAAGCCGATGATGCCGTGATAAAAGTCCACGGCTTCCTGCACATTGCGCACATGCAAGTGGGCATGTCCCACGCGGGTTTCAGCGGGAACGGGTTCGTCCAATTTATCATCCTCGGTGAGGTGGCTGAACAAGGCTTTCACGTCCAACGGTTCTCTGCCATCGCTTAATGTGCCGTCGGCGCGGCGGGTGACGAAGTCTCCGTTTTCAATGGTGAAGATTCCATCCTCGGGTGATTCGCAATAAAGTTCGATGCCGTTGCCTTCGGGGTCGTCGAGGTAGGTGGTCTTTGTATTAATATGGTCGGTGGGATGGTTGCGATATTTCAAGACAGACAAACGCGCCACCGCCCGCGCCAGTTCACGGCGATTTGGGAACAAGACTGCAAAGTGATACAGTCCCGTCACGCCGCGATATTTTTTCAAGTTGGGTTCTTCGGTCAGGCGTAGCAAATCCGCGCCGCCGGCGCCCAAGCCTGCTTTGTTCGCTTCGCGCCAGTGGAGTTTGAATCCGAGCGCCTGCATATAGAACACGATCTGATTCTCCAGATTGGCAACTGTCAATGAAACATGACCAAGCATGGTGGCGGGATGAATCGAAAATTCAGTCTGAGCGGAGGTGTTTGTTTTTAGCATCGTATTACCTATAAAGTTGTGCTGATTTATTTCCCGTACCACATGCGTGCCAGTAAATTATCCTTGCGGATGAATTGATGGTAGAGCGCGGC
Source organism: Candidatus Brevifilum fermentans (assembly GCA_945877125.1). Taxonomy (GTDB): domain Bacteria; phylum Chloroflexota; class Anaerolineae; order Anaerolineales; family Villigracilaceae; genus Villigracilis. The sequence continues at coordinate 18,278 of CAMCQT010000074.1, forward strand.
GAGGATGTGCAGAAGGATAAGCAGTGCCAGGAATGGGTCGATCAGTCCGTGCAGCATGGGGCTTAAATCACGGGGGAGCGTGCCTTGTCCGCCGAATACAACGGGGGCGAGATTGTATGTGGCGGAAAGTACCAGTCCGGTCAGCGGCATGAGAATGGCGAAAATGTAGATCAGGTAATGCGTCCATTCGCCGATTTTGTCGAGCAAGGCGTTGCCCACCGTTGCTGGTTCTGGGTGCGGGGTGCGCCAGCGGACAACGAGGCGGACGAGCATCAATAACAACACGGTAATGCCAAGCGGCATGTGCCAGCGCAGGTAGACGGTTTTGACCACCGCAGGGACATCTTCGGTGGAAATGCCAAGATAGAAGGCGGCAAAGATGAGCAGGGCAATGACCCAGTGCAGGGTGACCCAGAGCGGGGAATAACGTTTGGGGGCTTGAGTAGTGGACATTGTGCAATCTCCTTTTTAGTAATTCGACTCTATAGATAAACGAACAAAAAATATCTGAAGTGCTGCCGTGAGCCGCTCAAATTACTTGAAGTAAGGCTCACCGTACTTCTGTACGGTGAGCCTTACTTCCAAATGGCTGGGCTTCATATAAATAGAAGCAGTTAGAAGCCCAATTCTTCCTTGACGATAATCATTGTGATACGCCCCGGGCGGGTTGCGCGATTGACGATCAATATTTCATTGACGGAGGTGCCGACTTTGTAGAGCTGCTGCATGTGCTCCTCTTCAAGCGGAACGACATGCTCGTTGAGGCGGCGCATCCCATCATTTAAATCTTTCACGATTTTCTGAGCACCGACCACCCAGATCACTTTTCCAGCGCCTGAAGCATACGGTCCAAGCTGACTACCCGTGGCAGATGCGATCAGCACATGCCCGTCTTCGGTCACAGCGTGGACACTGCCTGCGGCGAAGTCAGGCGCGGAGATCAGCTTGCGAATTTCACGTCCCTGAGTCTCGCGATTCATGGCGTACATCTTGGGACGTACTGCATCAAAACGTCCTGATTGGTCAACGTCTGCGGCAATGCCGAGTTGCTCCAGGGTTACAGAAGCGCCAAGAAAAACCTCTGACCCTTCGGGGATTAATTCAAAGAACAATCGTTTTGCTTCGGCGCTGTCTTCGGCGACTAAAGTCTGAATGCCATTGGCTTCGAGGGCTTTTGAAGTGCGCTCAATTCTTTCGTTAACTGCCAATTTGGCGAATTCTTCAACTGGGGTGATTGCAATATCTTTTGTGAACATGTTTTTTTTCCTATCCAAGAATTTTGATGGCGCTGCCCCAATTGGTGCCGAGCGTGCCTTGCAATGTGATCTGCAACAACTGCATGGCTTCGATCTGGCGCGCGCGGTGCAATGGACCTGCGTCAATGGCGCGCATTCCGCCGTCTGTCACCAGTTGAGAAACTTTGTTCTTCGCATCGGCATCATCGCCTGCGATAAAGACATCGAGCGGCTGACCAGCTACCGATCCAGCGAGAAGCGTGCCTGCAAAAGTTGTGTTGAAAGCCTTGACCACACTCGCACCAGCAGCAACTGCCTTTGCCAAATCTTCGGCAGAAGATGAATCAAGCGCAGTCGCGAGACCATCGTAAGTGGCGTTCAACGGGTTGGCGATATCCACGACGACCTTGCCCGCAAGTTTTGCGCCGAGTTGTTTTGCGATCTCGATGTTCGTGCCGTACCAAACTGCCAGCACCACCACATCTCCCAGTTCAGCATCCAGGCTTGCGGCTGAAACGGTCGCGCCATTTTTGGCGGCGGCTTTCACATCTGCGGCGGCATTGGCTGCCACTTCAGGATTCGCATCCACAAAAATTACCGAGTGACCGCCAGCGACTGCGCGAGTTCCGATGCCGCGTCCCATATTTCCAGATCCAATAATTGTTACGTTCATGTTGACTCTCCTTGAGTTTTTTGATAATATACAGTTGTTGCCTAAACAACAGACGTTGCCAATTTACCAAATCCTGCCTGTAAAATCAACCAACAAAGTCACTAAACTGTTGGCTAAGCGACAAAGGAGACAATATGTTGCCTACTACTGATGAAAAAATAGACCCACGCGTCAAACGCACCCGCGGGCTGATCCTGCAATCCTTTGAGAATCTTCTCGCTGAGAAAGACTTTGGAAGCATCTCTGTGCAAGATGTGACCGACAAGGCGCAGATCAACCGCGCCACCTTTTACGCGCACTTTCAAGATAAATACACCCTGCTCGATTACTCGATCAACCAAATGTTCATGCTCGAAATTGAAAAGCGGACTTTGAACGTTTGCACGTACAGCACCGACAACCTGCGGAATTTGATCCTCGCCGTGTGTGACTTCCTCGCCCGCCTGCATACCAGTTGCGCCCAGCCGCATAATCAATTTGAATCGCTGGTGGAAACAACCATCAAACAACAAATCTTTGACCTGCTATCCTACTGGCTAAGAAATTCCAAACTCTCCACCGAACTGCCTGTGACCATTGCCACCTCGGCTATCTACGGGCTGGCATCGCACTACAGCCACAGAAAAAAACGCCCCACCCTCGAATCTTTCGTGGATGAAGCGCTGCCCTTGATCGCAGTCAATTTGGAACAGTTTGCGTAGGTCACGTTTTTAACGTGACACACCCTTACGTACTGGCACCGCCCGCCAGGGCAGGTGTAGCCACGAAGCAATCTCCGACACGATAAGAAGATTGCTTCGGACTAAGAACAAGGGCGTCCTCGCAACGACATACCTTCACTGTCACTACTTTTTCAACAACTCCAAAAAGTGCTTGCGGAACTTCGACACCTTCGGCGCGACGACTGCCTGACAATACGGCTGGAACTGATTGTGCGCGAAGTATTCCTGATGATAATCTTCGGCGATATAAAACTGGTCAATCGCGGTCACTTCTGTCACGATGGGACTGCTCCAGATTTTTTGAGCGTTCAACTCGCTGATGAGATTCTCAGCGACCTCCTTTTGCTCAGGGGTGTGATAAAAAACGGCAGAGCGATATTGCGTGCCAACATCCCCGCCCTGACGGTTCAGCGTGGTGGGATCATGAATGGCAAAAAATACATTCAGCAAATCACGGAATGAAATAATGGACGGGTCAAATTTGATCTGGGTCACTTCCGCGTAACCCGTATCTCCGTTGCAGACTGCGCGATAAGTGGGGTTGGGGACATGTCCATTTGAATAGCCCGATTCGACAGACAAAACACCTTTGATCTCATCGTACACCGCTTCCAAACACCAGAAGCATCCTCCAGCAAGTGTGGCAGTTTCTTGATTGCTCATGATAAATTCTCCTTTTTTGAATACAGGTGACAGTCACTTTCGCGAAGCGGGTGACTGTCACCTCCTCTTGTTACTAAGACGCGGCGAAGACGTAAAATATTATGAGGGGAAGGTTATAAAATGCCGGCAAGGGATATGCGTTATACTTTCCAAATCGAAAATCGTGGTCGCTGTACGCCCTCTAAAAGCATTTGGGCTGCTCGACCGCAAATCCAAAATCGCAAATCCAAAATCATAAATCCAAATGAAACAACTCCTCCAAAACATAAAAAACGGAAATACCATAGTCGAAGATGTGCCCATTCCCACCCCGCGCGAAGGACAAGCGTTGGTCAAAGTTTCTGCAAGCCTCGTCTCTGCCGGAACCGAACGTATGGTCGTAGAA
>CAMCQT010000075.1 GCA_945877125.1 Candidatus Brevifilum fermentans
GTTCTGATATTGTGTAGCCGCCTGCGTTCAAGTGACTCGTCAATGACGACGCGCAAATCCGCTTTGCCTGCGAGAATAGCCGAGAGAGTAACAAAATGACTCTTGGTTGTATTCGCAATGACCTGCGCAAGCGTGGTCTTGCCCGTGCCAGGAGGTCCCCATAAAATAATGGACAAAAAAAGCTTATCCGCTTCGATGGCGCGACGCAGAAGTTTGCCTTCGCCCACGATATGTTCCTGCCCAATATATTCATCCAAAGTGCGCGGGCGCATCCGCGCTGCAAGTGGCGCTTCGCTTTTCAGGCGTTCATGCATGGCATGGTCAAAGAGGTCATTGGACATGCGTTCATTATACTTTTTAATCTTGGAGCGAATGGATTATTATTTTCCTGCTCGGTTAATTTACTTTCCAATTCCCCAAAACTTTATCAATTACATTTTTTACTTCATCACGCGCCGATGAACGCTCCATGCCTTGCATCAGCAGTTCATCATAATTCGTTTCGATGTGGCGGATATGGGCAATCACCGCCAGCAGAATGGATTTCTCGTCCAATCTTTTGGCTTGCACGGAACGCCCCACCCGTCCGCTATATTTTTGGCAGGCATGTTCAGCGATGACTTGTTCACGTCCAGCGGGGCAGTTGGGGAATAATTCGCGCACCCGTTTTGCAAAACTTGACACATATTCTTGATCCAATTCAGCGCGGCGATCAGCTTGACGCTCATTTCGACGGGAGCGCACATCTTCATCTGCCAGACATTCCTGTTCGGCGCGTTGAAGCGCGGCTTCTTCCACCAGCAAGCCTTTCCTCTCGTAATGTTTGCGGGCGCGGCTCCACTGTAGGACAACTGCAGACAATGTCGAATATTTAGCGGAGCGTCGGGTCAGCGCCGCGCTACCCGCTGGGAGGAAGACGAGATGGTCCAGATCGGCGCACGAGAGGCAAAGCGCGCCTTTGTTCTCAATCAGCGTGATCCAGGCATGGCGTCCCAATTTTTCGCCGCACTCATCGCAGGTTGAATCTTGATTGGTGATGAAGACTTTTAGATCCATTGGATATTTACTCGTAGATTTTTACTTCGCCGTTTACATTCAGGAAGACGAGCCGCGTCTTTGCCTTGACCTTGAGTTGATTGCTGATTGCCTCGGCATATCGCGCCACCTGACGGTCGTACCCGTTCTGGCTGATGGCGGATTGCGCTTCGGCGTCGCTTCGTACTTCGTCGGTTTTGAAGTCAATGATGAACCAGCCTGCTACGGTGCGATAGAGCAAATCCATGATGCCGCGCCCGTTGGGGAGGTCGTAGCGAACTTCGTGGTGACGCTCGGCGGCGGCGAGTTCGGTGAAAAGTTTGTCTGCGCGTAGCCGCTCTAGGAGTTGGCGGGATTCTTGAATGGCGGCGCGGATTTGCGATTCGTCGGTCAGCCCCGATTCGAGGGCGAAGGGTTTGAGGAAGTCGTCCAAATCGTCGAGACGCCAGCGGTGAATGGCTTCGTGGACGAGGCGTCCGACCAGCCAGGCGGGGGCGCGTGGGGTCTTTGCTTTTGAGACGATGCGCCAGACTCGTTGGGGCGGGTCACTCTCGCGGGCGCGGGTCTTCTCGTCGGCGAGGGGAATATTTGGGGCGAGAGGTTCGAGCAGGTCAGACTTGCGGGGAGAGTCGGTTTGAGGTGTTGAATCAGGTTGAGGGGCGGCAGGCTCGTCTGTTTGAGAGTAGTGCTCCGCATAGATCGCAGCGTAGATTCCGTCATTAATTGGGAAATGCTCGGGCGTCGCCATTTCCAAAAAAGAGAACTTGGAAAGCCAACCAGAGAGGGGGAGCGTGCCGTCTTTTTTCTGTTTGACGTATCCGCTGATGAGGAGTTTTTCTTTGGCGCGGGTGGCGGCGACGTAGAGCAGGCGGGCGTCTTCAGCTTGGGCCCGGTCGTCTTCGAGGCGGGCGGCGAGTTGCCAGGCGGTGGAGTGGAAGTCGTCGTCGCGCAGGTCGAGGAGCAGGGTGTTGGCGAGTTGAATTTTTGCGCCCGCGCCGCGATGTTCGTAAGCCGCGTCGGCGAGGACGGTGAGGGGGAATTCGAGTCCTTTGGCTTTGTGGACGGTCATCAGTTGAACCGCGCCCGCATTGGAGGAATCGGCGGGGGCTTCGCCTTCGCGCAAGCCGACATCGCGCAGGGTCTGGACGTAGGCGAGGAAGTCGGTGAGGCTGACTAGGCGCGAGCGGTGGGCGTCGGCAAGCAGTTTTTCGACGTTGCGAATCATGCGCGCGCCGTTGGGATTGCTGGCGAGGATGGCGCGATAGTGGGTGAGGTCGAGCAGGCGTTTGAGGATGGTTGCGGCGGGGGCGCGACCTGAGAGGGAATTCAAATGATGAATGATGAAGGATGAAGGATGAATACCTGTTTCCGTGTTGACTTGTTTACCTGTATACGTGTCTACGCTTTGCTTTAACGACTCGAAAATTTTGACAGGCACAGTTGCGCCGTTGGGGTAACGAAGGCGATAGATTTCTGAATCGGGAATCGCGAAGGCGGGGGAGCGCAGGGTGCCGACGAGGGCGAGGTCATCGGTCGGGTCGGCGATGGCGGCAAGGATGTTGAGCAGGTCGCGGATTTCGGGGCGGTCATAGAAGCCGCGTCCCGCGACGGTGACGAAGGGGATGCCCGCCGCTTCGAGCGCGTTTTCGTAAACGTCATAAGCTGTGGAGGAGCGGAAGAGCAAAGCCATGTCGCCCCATGCAAAGTCTTCATTTTCGTGGAGTTCGTGCAGACGTTGGGCAAGCGCTTGCGCGGCGGCTTGCCTGCCTTCGTCGGCTGAGTCGCCAAGTCCGAGATGAAATTCGATGAAGGGCGGTTGGATGTTTTCGCGGACAGGAGTTTGGCGGTAGGCTTTCAACGGCGCGAAGGGAACGGCGTATGGTCTCGCGGGGTCGTCCACTTCGCCGAGGATGGGGGCAAGCAGGGCGTTGAGCTGTTCGAGCAGGGGCGCGTGGGCGCGGAAGGTCAGGTCGAGGTCAATCAGTTCGCCGCCAGAAGATTGGATGTCGGCTTGGACTTGGCGAAAGACGGTGACGTCGGCTGAGCGAAAACGATAGATGGATTGTTTGGAGTCGCCGACGATGAAAAGATTTACGATTTGCGATTTACGATTTTCGATTGGTGGACTCGGCGGACTAAAGTCCTGCCTCAGTTCGTGAAAGTCCACTGAAGTGGACTCAGACCCATTAACCCGAAGGGTTTCCATGTTCTGAGGAGGAGGCTTCAGCCCCGACGATTGTGAGTTGAATCCCGTCAACGCGTAGACGATTTGACGCTGGCGGTCGTTGGTATCCTGGAATTCGTCCACGAGCACAGCGCGCAGTTCGGATTGAATCTGCTCGCGGAGTTTGGGATGTGCCGTGAGCAGTTTTGCGGTGAGCCCTTCGAGGTCATCGAAGTCGAGACCTTCGCGCTCGTCTTTGCGGGCTTGATATTCGAACAGGGTTTGGTCAAGCAGGCGGTGGATAGCGGGAAGATGCGCGGCGAGTTGTTCATCCAATGCGAAACGGGATTTTTCTGCAAGGAATTTGAGATTCTCTTCGTAAATTTCTTTCAGCGCTTTCATCGCTTCGCGGACAGATTCTATGTCGTCCCAATTGGCTTTTTGTCCCTGCGTGGAGATGGCTTTGCGAAGCGCGGTCAGAGAGGCGAGAACTTCGTCCCATTGTGCGGTGGCGCGGGCTTGCTGGATTTTTGTCCACTGCGCGAGAACCGATTGGCGGGCGAGTTCGAGTTTGTCTTCTGGGGAGGATGATTTTATGGTGGCAAGAGTGGAGAGGGAGTCAATCCAAATTTGAGAATCAAGGTGAGTTGCGAGATAAGATGAAAGCGCTGATTCGAATTTTTCCCTCATCCCCAGCCCTTCTCCCGTGAGGAGAAGGGAGTCAACATCCAACCTGCGACTCATCAGCGCGTTGAGTATCTGCCGCAGTTCGTTTTCCTTGAAGACGCCAAACAACGCAACGGACTGTTCATCCGTCGCAGCCCAAGCCAGCGCGGATTCAATCGCTTCGGCTCGCAGTGCGGCGGACAGTCCCTCTTCGATGACTTCAAAGGCGGGGTCGAGTCCAGCCTCGGCGGGGTGGGAACGCAGGATTTCGGCGCAGAGGGAGTGAATGGTTCCAATGCGGGCGGAATCAAAGGATGAAGGATGAACGCTTCGCGTGAAGGATGAATTTTTGTCTTGCGCCACATCAGCCGAAACGCGAGAAATAGAATCACGAATACGAGTACGCATTTCACGCGCGGCTTTTTCGGTGAAGGTGATGGCAAGGATGGAGCGGATGGGGTAGCCCTGTTCTAGCAAATGCAAATACCGTCCCACCAGCGAGAGGGTTTTCCCCGAACCCGCGCCAGCCGTGACCGCAATCGCGGACGATGAATCCGTGACGGCTTTTTCCTGGTTGCCTTTAAAGTGAAATTGAGAGAGTAAAGTCATTTGATTTACGATTTTGGATTTACGATTTGCGATTTGGTTTTCTTCATCCTTCATCCTTCATAATTCATCCTTCTATTTTCTACTTCTTTCTCCAACAAAACCCAACCGCAGGACAATAACTCGGACAGCCGTCACTTGGCGCTTTTGGCTCAAAATGTCCCGCGCGGATTCCAGTCACATGCCTGCCGATGTGCGCCACCGCAATTGCAAACGCCGCTTCCACACCGCCTTCAAATTTTTCAAGTTTCAAACTGCTTGCTTCCGCCTTCTGGATGTGCCAATAAAATCCGCCAGAGATTTCGCCCAATCCCAACGCGTCACGCGCCGCCATTGCATAAATCGGCAACTGCAACCTGCGCCCCTCTTTCAAATGACTTGCTGAAATCGCCGTGCTGCCTGCTTTGTAATCAATCACGCGCAGTGACCCGTCAGGCGCGGAGTCGAGTCGGTCGATGTACCCGTGCAGTCGCACATCCCCCGCCGAAGTTTTCAACACCAGCGACGGATTACCCATCCCAAACCGCGCCTCCATCGTGCGTGGCGTGAAGCCAACCGAAATCTTATTCAACTCCTCAATCGTCTTTTCTAGCACACTCAACAACTCGGCTTGTTGTTGAGTCCACAACGCCGTCGGGCGAAAGCCATACTCGGCGGGCGCATCCGCAAAAACTTTTTGCGCTGTCTCATTCAACTCCGCGCCGCTGTAATGCTCTTCCAAAATCTTGTGCAACATCGAGCCGAGCATCCGCACATCGAAGCCCTCTTCCGCTTCCTCGCGCGGCTCCAACTCCAGCCCATACGCGACAAAAAACTCGAACGGGCAAGTCCCATAACTTTCGAGTCGGCTCGCGCTCCAACCATGCTCCGCGCCGAAGCGTTCGCTCAAATCAAACAACTGCCCTTCGTAGATTCCACACGCTTTCGGATTCATTCTTGCTTTCAAAACTTCAATTCCATTTTTGATGTCGATGTCGAAATCCTGGGCTGATTCGACCCACTCGACATTCGACGCCGCCTCAGCCGAATCGACCAAACGAACATCGCCTCTGACGCGGACTGCGGGCTGGTTGCCAACCAGACGGTTTATCTCCGCCCAAAACGGGGACGGCTCCCATGCCTGCCCATCTTCTGCAAGATAGGGACGGGTCAGCAAAAGTTTTTGCCTTCCGCGTGTGACGGCTTGATAAAACAACGTCCCCTCGTCGCCATGCAATTTGGTTTCGAGATTTAATGCGGCGCGGTCAGACTCGCGCAACAAAATATCCTCACGTTCCTGCTTTGGGAACTCGCCTTCGGAGAGTCCCATCAACGCGACGGCTTCAAACGATAATCCGCGACCATCCAGCACGGATGCCACAAACACACCCGACTCGGCGGGAACTGCATACGTCGCAGAGTCCACTGCGCCGCGCAGGTCTTTGTAAAATTCAGCATAGCCCAGCGAATCATTTTCCAAAACAGATTCCGCCAACACCAATCCGCGCAAGACATCCTTGAACGCTTGCAAAGCGGATACATCCCGCTCCGCTGTGGATTGATTTGCGCGGGCGCAAGCGACGACATTCAATCCGTTTTCTTCGGATGACGACATATCGTCGCCAACCAACGCTTCGATAAATGTCACAAACTCTTTTATCGAAGCCTGAGATGGGGGGGTGAGCAAATCCACGAAAGATTCAAATTTATCCTTGACGCGTTCATCCTGCGGAACTGTGTTCACAGTTTCCCCGTCTTCATCTGTCGCCGTCTTTTTCTTTTCCCACAACTCAAAGGCTTCATTCCATTGAAACAATCCCTGCGAGACTTTCCCCACCCGCGAAATTTCATCCAGCGTCGCGGCAGACGCTTCGCGTGAATCAATTCCCTGTCCGCTGAAATCAAAATACGGACTGCGCCAAGATTCAATCAACGCGCGGCGCGACCAATCATTACCAGGCAATGACAACAAAGACAATAACGCCGCAACGGCGGGATTTTCATTCAGCGGTTGCCCGCCCACAATCCGCAGTGGAATTCCAAACTCAGCGGCGGTCTCTTCGAGGAAGGGGCGGTACGGTTCCAGATCACGCGCCAGAATCGCCACATCTGATAATTTCATCCCATCGCGCACGACGCGCGCCTTCACCCAACGCAACGCGGCGCGGGCTTCCACGGCGCGGTTTTGAGTTTCGATAAATTCAATTGTAGTAGCGACTTTAGTCGCTTCTTGTGGTGAACGACTAAAGTCGTTACTACGTTCAAATAAATTGGCTTCCACATTTGCAATATCCGCCGAAAGCATGGACGAAGTTTCCAGCGCATTGGGTTGAATATTCAGGCTGGAAATAATCGCTTGTTGTGCGCGGTGAAAACGATGGTGCGCGGCGCGTTGCGGATGTTCGATGTCACCCGTCAACGTGATGAGCGTTTCTTTTGCGCGATTCGCTAGCAAGGATAAAACCTTCAGTTGCGTGGGATTGAATTCGTCAAAGCCAGAGACGGCTAATAAACGGGTATCAGCAAACAGGGTGGGATTTAATTCGAGCGCAATTGCCGCAAGCCAGCCGCGTCCTTCGTTATCAGCCCAGTTTTGTTTTTGCAGCCAATCTTGATAAGCGGAGTAAACCAGCGCAATCTCTTCCAGTCGCGCGCCCATCCCTTTCACAGAAGCAGTAAACAGGTCAGGGGTGATGCGGGCGCGTTTGAGTTCTTCAATCGTGTTGCGGAGCAGGGCGACAAATCCAGGCTTGTCGCGCAGCGCAGCAAAGTGAGTCATCGCGCCGCATTCGCACAGGTCATCCACAATAGAGCGGAGCAGGCGAATCCGCACGGGGTCGGTCAGCAGCGGAATGGGTTGTCCCGCGCGAGTCAGGATTTCAGCATACAGCGTGTGAAATGTGTGGGCATCCACACCCAGCGCGCCGCCCGCAGCACAAAGCCGCTGGCGAAAACCAGCGGCTTGAATCGAATTGGGAACGATGACGATAATCGGCGAAAGCGGTTCGCTCGCAAGCGTAGCGCGAATCTGCTCAATAACCAATTGAGTCTTGCCATGTCCAGCAGGGGCGAGGAGAAGGCGAGGCGGCATTAGATTCCCGCTTTTACAATTTGTTCCTGCGCGAGACTTACCAACTCTCTTACGGATTCTAGCAAGGTTTGCCCCGTTTGCGTGGATAGTGGAACCGCTTCCTCTCCCGCTTCAGGCGGAGCGGTTAAATCCCGAACCTGGGATAACCTTTGAGATAGCTCTGCAGGCAGATGTCCGCGCTCGACGAGTTCGGCTTGGACGAGGCGCGGGGAGGGCAAATCAGATGCAGGGTCGCGGTCGATGTGCAAAGCAAGCAGTGAGGTGAGACTCCAGCCAAGGGCTTCGCGCAGGGGGCGCGTCATCTCTTCGGGGAAGTTGCCTTTGAGCAGAAGGTCAGCGAGGGCGAGACGTTTTTCGGCAAAGGCGAGTCCTTCGCTGGCGCGTTTGCGGCGGAATTCAGTTGCATCGCTGGCGGGAGCGGAGGGCATACTCGTGGCTTGATAAGCAATGTCTTCGGGGGCGGGCGGAGCGGCGAGGGCGGGGATAAATGTGGAGAGGGTGCGGAAGCCTTCCGAGTCCATCAGGTGAAGTTGTGGCGTGTTTTCGATGTAATGTTCGGTGAGACAGTTTTCCACGAGCGGACGCAACTCGGCGGGCGCGCCTGAGACGACGACCAAAATTCCGTCGGTGGGGGCTTTGCGGACGAGCAGGATTTTGTTGGGGATGCGGTCAACCAACAGCGCGGCAAAACCTTTCAGCGTGGGAGTAGGAAGCGGCTTGGGCTGAGATTTTGTTTCAGAAACAGGAGCAGGTTCGGGCGGAGTCAGATCGAGTTCCGCATCCACAGAAGGCTGGAGAAGGTCGCCCAGTTTTTGCAGGAGACTTTGTCCCATGTCGGCGAATTTGATCGAGGAGGGAGATTCATCGGTGCCGAAGACAGTGGCGAAAACATTTTTCTTCGCGGCGAGCGTATCGAGCATTCGCTCTTCGATGGTGCCTTTTGCGATGAGATTAATAACCTGCACCGAAGACAGTTGACCGTGACGATGGGCGCGCGCGATGCGTTGTTCGAGCACGGCAGGATTCCACGGCAGGTCGAGGTTGATGACGAGGCTGGCGGCTTGCAGGTTGAGCCCAACTCCGCCCGCGTCGGTGGAGAGGAAGACGCGGCATTCGGGGTCGTCGAAGAATTTTTGGATGAGGTCGCCACGTTTGGCGGAGGGAACGTCGCCCGTCAGTTTGACGTAGCCGAGACCGATGCGCTTAAGGACGGGTTCGGTTAGCGCGAGCATGGTTGCCCATTGAGAAAAGATAACGGCTTTGTGCCCGTTGCTTGCGATTTCTTCGGTAAGAATTTCATCGAGTTCGCCGAGTTTGGGCGCGGTCTTCTCGCAGTCTTTGAGTTCGATTTCCTTGTCGTGCAGCGCAAGCGCGTTGCAGATCAGGCGCATTTTGATCATGTACATCAAAAGCAGTTCGCGCTCTTTGGGCGTGAGCGGACGACGCTTGGACGCGGAGATCAATTTGGCGAGTTTCTCTTTGAACTCGTTGTAGGCATCCCATTGCGGGGTGGTCATCTCGACAAAGAAGTTATTGTCGGTGCGTGCTGGCAAATCTTTTAATACTTCGTCGCGTGTGCGGCGCAAAATGTAAGGTTTGATGAGCGCGCGCAACTGGTCAATGTTTTTGTAGCCGAGCACTTTGTATGTGCCGCTTTTGGTTTTTTCGAGTTCGTAAAAGCGGTCATTGAAATGCCAAAGCGGACCGAGGATGCGAGGGTCGAGGAATTGGAAGATGCTGTACAGTTCGTCAATGCGATTTTCGAGCGGAGTGCCTGTGAGCACGAAGGCGTAGCGGCTGGGCAATGACTTGACCATCATCGCAGTTTTTGCGCGCCAGTTTTTGATGCGCTGGGCTTCGTCAAGGATGATGAGGTCAGGATGCAGTTTGAGCAGTTCGTCCATGTCAAAGCGGACGAGTTCGTAGTTGATGATTTTGAAGAAGGATGGGTCAGTGTAAAGTTTGCGGCGTTCTTCCAGGTTGCCTTCGACGATGGTGACAGTCAGCGAAGTGAAGCGTCGAATCTCACGCGCCCACTGATGTTTGAGCGAAGCGGGACAGATGATGACCGCCTTCTGGATGTCACGCATTTCTTTCAACAGCGCGGCGGCGGCAATCGCCTGCACGGTTTTGCCAAGTCCCATGTCATCGGCGAGCATGGCGCGGCGACCAAATGCGAGGTGCATCGCACCCTGTTCCTGATACGGATATAACTTCGTGGAAAGCACATCGAAGGTGCGGCGTCCGCGCTTGACTTGGTCGAGGAACCATTCTTTTTGCTGTTGGATTTCTTCGCGGTCTTGCAAAAGCGACAGATGTTCAAGCACCGCTTCAGTCACGCGGACGAGAGGCTTGTCGCGTGTCGGCAGCGACTCGATGGCGGACAGCAGGGATGGCAATGTTTGGAGCGGCGCACCCACTAAAAGTCCAGATGGGTCGAAATATCGGCTGAGCAAATCTTTAATCGAAGCGCGGTCAGGAATCGGCAGGGCGACGCGCACGGTGATGTCAATTGCATGATGCAGGTAAATTTGAGTCCCACGCGGGCGTTCGGTGGCGAGTTTCTGGAGTTTCTTTCCGTGTTCTTTTTCGAGTGAAATCAGCACACCTTCGATGTGCTTGCAGGTGCCGATTAGATTATTTTTGTAATCGGGACAAGTGCAGGAGTTTTGCAATTCATCCAGCGAGCGAATTTCTACACGGTAGGTATGCTTCGAAACAGAACTGACCTCAAATAAACTAAAAACAGGATGACTGCCTTTGTTGGCGATCTTGAGAATTTCTGCGCGGGCGCGTTCACGTCGGCGTTCGATTTGTTCCTGAATGTCTGAGGTCATGGGGGACTCCGAAATTTGTTGGTTTTTGTAATTAACTCAAGTTGCTACCTTACAAGAAATCTCACACGAATGCTTGTAAAATTCACCCTCACCCTGCCCTCTCCCAAAGAGAGAGGGGAAACTCCCTTCCCCTTCGGGGGTAGGGCTGGGGATGAGGGCGAATTCAGCAATAGGTGGGGCAACTTGGGTTAATTATACTTGTGTGCGTTTTAACTCAATGTGCGCGGCAAGCGGTGCTTCGTTTTTCAGGCGTTCGTGCATGGCCTGGTCAAAGAGGTCGTTGGACATGCGGTGATTATACTTTTATATCATGGATCAATTAGTATAGATTTGATGTTCCTGCCCACAGATTAGACCTCTTGCGTAAGTAGTTGTAGGGCGGGTTTTCAACCCGCCTCCCATCAAATTTCAAATGGCGTCAGGCTAAAAGCCCGACCTACGATTGATTTTGCAAGATGTCAATTATAAAAATTTCACCGATTAAGGGGACAGGGTGCATATTTCTGACAGAAACGCCCTGAATTATCTCAAAACAATTCAAAGAAAGTTCAAAGATTTAAAAAGGTTTATTAGTGTACAGTATTGATGTACTGGTTTCTATATTCTTTTCGAAATGGAATTTATTAGACGTTTCTTCTGTAATTTAGAATTTTAATTACCCTTTGTCTTTTGTGAATATATTACAGGAGAAACAGCATAAACATGTCGAGCAATTGTCAAATGGAGATGACAAGGATTTTAACGTCTACAGTAAGTGATATTTGGAAGGTAGCTAATGTGACCTATTGAAATGGTAAATAGGAATTCTTTTTCTAAAAAGACTCGGACTTATTTTTTTTTCAAGTTGGCATCAATCTGAATTTAGCCGGTAGGTGCGTTGCATTTCAAAAAACGGTGGGAAGTGATGCCAGAGGAAATAACCAGTAAGGGAGTTTGGCGTTAATGGAAAAATGGTATGTTGCCCGTAGCAAGCCAAGAAGTGAAGAACTGCTTTGGAAGCAGTTTCGTCTACGAAATTTCGAGTCGTATTATCCTTGCATTAATGTGTCGGTTGTGAATCCGCGTGCTCGAAAAGTGCAGCCATATTTTCCCGGCTACTTGTTTGTTTATGTTGATCTGGATTTGATAGGTAAATCAACTCTTGAGAGGATACCTGGTGGGATAGGACTTGTGTCATTTGGTGATGAGCCCGCCTTCATTCCAGGTAGTTTGATTTATACGATCAAACAACGGATCGAGGGCTTGAAGAAGGACGCAGCGGGAAAAAATGTTCCATTGAATAAAGGCGATAATGTCGTTGTTCATGATGGTGTTTTTACAGGGTATGAAGGAATATTTGATATTCAACTATCCGGCACTGATCGGGCACGCGTACTATTGTCGATACTGGAAAATCGTCTGGTTTCTGTTGAAATGCCAATAGGCTGTATTCATCGCGTTAATTAAAAATAAATCAATAGGGTGGTTGTTTGGTTAGTGCAGTCTCAGCAGAGGAGAATTCTGACGCTCTCTTATGTCAGTGGGGCGGAGCATTTTCAAAAACCAGTTTTATATTTTCAGTGATTCAGTTATTGTAAATTCTTCAATCAGACACCATTAGCTGACCCGATCCCCAAATCTTAGTGACGCCGCCACTTAAATAAAACTCCCATGGCAAACATCACTGGTTTTATCTCTAAAACTAATAATATAAAAATCAGCACACGCGGAGGATATCGCCTGCGTATGTGGGGATTGATGCTTTTTGCAGACGTCACAGGCATACTGCTTGCGATCATGCTTGCACACTTTGTGAATGGAGAGCGGTATAACTTCCTTTTCTTTAGTCTTGCCGAGGCAGAGCATACGATCTCATTTATGGTCTGTTTATTCTTATTCATGTTTAGCAGGTTGTATCCAGGCGTTGGAATCAACCCGGCTGAAGAGATTAAACTTGTAGCGCGATATTGCACCATTGCTTTCCTCGCTACTATCATGACAATGTTTGTTTTGCGCCCAACTTGGGCAGATATGTCCACTGTGCCAATGTTGATTTGGGCAATTTCCATTGTCACCATTTTATTGATGCGCTGGAGCATACGTATTCTCGCCACTCAGGCAGGAACATGGGGCGAGCCGGTGATTATTCTTGCGCGCGGCACTCAAATTGACAGTCTAACCCGTTACTTTCTTAATCGTCGTCGCCTGGGGTTTGTCCCTATTCTTGCCGCCACTGATTCAGCTGGAAAAAAAGCGATCACCAGTTCGGTCCCTGTTATTGATCTGCGTCGTCTGCTGGCAGGGGGATATCCGATAAAAGATACAAATACCATTCTGGTTGATGCGTCTTTCTTTGGGCGTGATCTCAGGAATAATTCCTACACCAAACTCACTCGTATGTTCAAGCATGTCATCTTTGTTTCAGATATGGATTGGCTCGAAGGCGCTTCGCTCGCCATACGCGATTTTGAAGGACTAACCGGCATCGAAGCTCGCAAGGACCAACTCAACTCAACAAATTCCGTCATTAAGCGCGGGATGGATATTCTCGGCAGTTTATTTGGCATATTCCTCTTTGCCCCGTTTATAATTTTCATTGTAGTGTTGATCAAGTTAGATTCGCCCGGCCCCGCTCTTTATTTGCAGGAGCGCATTAGTCTGGATAGACGCAAAAGGAAACGACCAGGTGAAGATACGCGCAAGATTTTCATTTATAAGTTTCGGACTATGTATGTAAATTCAGGTCAGACCCTAACTGAATACTTTGCCAATAGCCCGCAGGCGCGCCTGGAATGGGATCAGACACAGAAATTGCGAGACGACCCGCGCATCACCCGTGTGGGTAAGTGGTTGCGTAAATTTAGCATTGACGAAATACCTCAATTGTATAATGTGCTGAAAGGCGAAATGAGTTTGGTTGGCCCGCGCCCCATGATGACCGATCAGATAAAACCCTACGGCAAAAACTTTGAAATCTACACTGGTGTACGCCCCGGACTCACAGGGTTTTGGCAGGTCTCGGGCAGGAATAACACCACCTTTCAGGAACGCGCCCGTTTTGATTTATACTATGTACATAATTGGTCTGTCTGGCTGGATTTGTATATCCTTGTTCGGACTGTCTGGGTAGTGTTAAGTAGGGATGGTGCATACTAACTGTATAAAATGAAATTGATTCTAAAATTGTGAATTCGGAGTTTCTCTTCGCAGCCCGTGTTGAAAAAGTTTTATTCACAGAAAATTCCAATCAATTCAATTCAGCCTGTTTGTATCCATTCAAAAATATGATATATATAAGAAAATTTTGATTTCATTAGAAGACCGCTCACCTTTTTAGAAGATGAATTTGATTCATGTGATTTAGTTCAGGCTGTTTCACTGGAGGAATATTAGGTGAATAAAAAAGTACTTGTGATTGATGACGACCCTGAACTGGGCGAATTGGTTAAGACAATCCTGAGTCCGCTTGAGATTGTTGTATATCTGGCATATTCGGGGGAAGATGGGTTAAAGCAAGCATACAATGTTCATCCAGATTTGGTCATTCTTGATATCACGATGCCTGGACTGGACGGGTTTGAAGTCTGTTCTCGTCTGCGTGAATTTTCTAGTTTTCCAATTATGATGCTAACTGCTCGTATTCATGAAAACGATATGTTGCACGGCTTTAATGTAGGGGTGGATGATTTCCTAAGAAAACCCTTTAGCAAAAACGAACTCGAAGCGCGTGTGCGTGCCCTGCTGAGACGTTCAAATAATCAAAACACTAGTGTATCCTCATATATAGGCGCATATACAGATCCTGTTTTAGAAATTAACCTTTCATCCAAAATTGTTAAGGTCAAAGGCAATGTTGTTGAACTTTCTCCCAAAGAGTATGACTTGCTGGCATGCATGGTGCGTGAGCAGGGAAAAATCCTATCTCATCGCGAATTAGTGCGAGAGGCGTGGGGCGAACTGTATATTAATGATCCATCCGAGTCCTCCCTCTATATTTATTATCTACGGAATAAATTAAAAGACGGTAAGTATGGGCATCAATATATTCGCACGCTTTGGGGGCGTGGGTATTGGTTTGCGCCGCGCAATGGGGATGAAGTCTTGTAGGAATATAGGCTCAAACTAAAGGGGCGTGATATATCTGACAGAAAAACTCGAATTTATCTCAAAATAATTCAAAGAAAAATCAAAGATTTTAAAAGGGTTATTCGAGTACAGTGTACCTGTGCTTATTTTCGTATTCCTTTTGAAATAAAATTTAATAGATAATCCCCTCCGCGATTTACTGTTTTAACTCCCCTCTATATTTATGCTGTCTTTTATGAGTCTATTTATAAGAGGAACAGTATGCACAGTATTTCATTAAGTAGTTGCTGGAAATTTGTCTGTTTTCTGTCGAGATGCCAATAAATTGTATTTATTGTGTTAATTAAAAATAAACCAGGCAGGGTGGTTATTTAGGATTAGCGCAACACCTGCATAAAAAAATTCTGACGCTTTCTTATGTCAGTGGGGCGGAGCATTTTCAAAAACGAGGTTCAAATGCACACTCAAAAGCTGAGATTAGGATTGTTACTTGACTCATTTAATGTGCCCGCATGGGTATATAGTGTTCTCCAGCGTGTTGCGAATGAAAAATTCGGCGAGTTTGTGCTGGTGGTCTTGAATGAAGATGCAGGTAAAGCCAATAAAAAGGATATAGGCTCAGGAATTTACTCCATGTTTAATTGGGTGGATGAAAAATTATTCACCAAAGAGCCGAATCCTTTTGCCCTCCAAAATAGTGGGGAAATATTATTAGATGTGCCAGTTATTAAAGTGTCTCCCGTAGAGAATGGTAATGCCTGCATACTGAGCGAAGCGGATGTAAAAAATATAAGTGAATATCAACTGGATATATTAATAAAATTTGGATTCGAGAACTTGCAAATTGAAACCCTGAATGTATCCAAATATGGAACTTGGTTTTACTACCACGGCGATGACAGAATAATGAGAGGGGGACCTCCAGGTTTTTGGGAGGTCATTGAAAATTGGTCCGAGACGGGTTCTGCTTTACTTGCAATAGGTGGAGAATTTTCCTCTCATTGGGTACTGTTTCGTTCCCATTTTATAACCTATCCATTATCCCCAGCCCGCCATAGAAGCTATTACTTTTGGGCAACAACCTATTTTTTACCTCGACAAATTTCCCTTCTCCAACGACTTGGTAAGGAAGAATATTATCGGGGAACAGAGAAATTTAATACAGCCTCTTTACAAGCGATCAAAAAATATGAAGCGCCCTCAAATTTTCTGGCAATAACGGCAATCGCTAAAATAAAGATCCGGCTTATAAGTGAATTCTTCAAACGATTATTTTATGCAGATCAATGGTTTTTATTATTTAGTTTAAAACAGGATTTATCCGGTGATCTTGGTAAATTCAATAAAATAAAGCCAGCAAAAAATATATTCTGGGCTGACCCGCATGTAGTCCAGGTGGATGATGGATATTACATATTCATCGAAGAGTTTTTGCGAGCCGAAAATAAAGGGCATATTTCTGTAGTCGAATTGGATAGGAATACAGGAAATTGGAAGCCCCCCATTAAAGTTTTGGAAAAAGATTATCACTTGTCGTATCCATTTATTTTCAAATGGAATGATAAATTTTACATGGTGCCCGAATCTCGGGCAAATAAAACCATTGATCTTTATGAATGTACCGAGTTTCCTTATAAATGGAATTTCAAGCAATGCTTGATGGAGAATGTCTCAGCAGTGGATACAACCCTAATCCATCATTCCGGTAAATGGTGGCTTTTCACGGCGATTGCAGAAAATGACGCAGCTGCGCCAAACGTTGAGCTGTTCCTGTTTTATTCAGATGACCTCTTCAGCGGCAACTGGAAAGCACATCCGGGAAATCCGATCATTTCAGATATCAAAAACGCCAGACCCGCTGGTAGTTTGTTTGCGGAAGGTACAAAGCTATTCAGACCGTCGCAAGATTGCTCGAAATCATACGGATATGGTTTCGATCTGAATGAAATCGAAGTTCTTTCAGAAACAGAATATCGCGAAAAAAAAGTATTGTCCATCAGACCCAATTGGGATAAAAAAATTTTGGGAACACACACATTTGCAACTTGCGGAAATTTGACCGTCATTGATGTGCTCACAAAGACTCCAAAGATTTGGTAAAGCGACTCACTTTATACATGGGCGGAACTTATCATAAAGACAGGACATCGAAGACGAAAATGGAAGAAAAACCTGCGCTCGACCTCGTTGTAAAACTTTGCGAAAATCTTGCGGCACAGAAAATTGATTACTGCCACTGGAAAAGCAACGCGTTTCTGAATCGTTCTGCAACGGGCGACAATGATCTTGATTTGCTGTTGAACCGAACTCATGCACAAGCTTTTACTGAAATTCTATACAGCTTGGGGTTTAAGGAATCTCTGCTTCCCCAGGAGGAAGAATTACCGGGTGTGCGGAATTATTATGGCTATGATCAAAAAACGGGGATACTTGTTCACGTTCACGCACATTTTCAATTAATTCTGGGGAATGATCTTTCCAAGAATTATCGCCTGCCGCTTGAACGAGTTTATCTTCAATCATCTGTTCAACAAGATTTGTTCCGTGTTCCAGCGCCCGAATTTGAACTGGTTGTCTTGGTCATCCGTTTGGTTTTGAAGCACTCAACCTGGGATTCAGCGCTCATGCGGCATGGTCAACTTTCTAAAACCGAACGTTACGAACTGGAGGATCTTTCAACACAGGAAATTTTGTCGAAGGTTGAAAGTGCGCTGTCCCATTTGCCGGGTTTGACTCACAACTTGTTCGATTTATGTTTGCAATCTCTGCAACCCGCTTGCCCTTATTGGACGCGCTTCAAAGCGGGTGAACAATTACAAAAAGAAATGCGGGCTTGTGCGCGGCGCCCGCATTTGAGTGATGTTATTTTGAAATTCTCACGCAGAATATGGCAGCCCATTCTGAGGCGTGTGTTTAGATACGCGCCCAAAAAGCGTTTTGCAAATGGTGGTTTATTCATTGCCATTGTCGGCGGAGATGGTGCGGGTAAAACAACCGTGATTGATGAATTGGATGCATGGCTCTCAGGCAAGTTCGAAGTTAAAAAGTTTCACATGGGAAAACCAGCCTGGTCGTGGATGACAACCACCATTCGGGGAATTCTAAAGATCGGCACGTTTTTGCGGATTTATCCCTTTGAAGGAGATGTGTACGAAGAATCTTTACAGCCGCACGGCTATCCCTGGTTTATTCGAGCGGTTTGCACTGCCCGCGATCGTTACCTGACCTATATCCAAGCGCGGCAATTTTCATCAAATGGAAATCTTGTGATCTGTGATCGTTATTCTTTCCCGGGTTTTATGAAAATGGATGGACCGCAATGCGAAGATGCGCTGGCTGGTTCAAAAAAAATAGATTGGTTTCTAAGATTTCTAGCCAACAGGGAAAAATTTTATTACCAGCAAATTAAACTGCCCGACTTGTTGATCGTTTTGAAAGCTGATCCGGAAATTACGGTTCAGCGGAAAAAAAATGAAACGCAAGCATCGGTTCGCGCGCGGACTTTGGAGGTCTGGCGCCTGGACTGGAAAAAACTGTCAGCTTTTGAGATTAATGCCAACAGGTCAAAAGAAGAGGCGCTCTCTCAAGTCAAGGCTGTCATCTGGGAACATCTGTAGTTATGTCAACAATTACGCGCCCCGTCAAATTACTCTCAGGTTTGTTGTCTGATAAGGGATTAACCAAAAAGGCTTATCTAAATGCCCTGACGGTGCTGCTTGAGTATGGCGCAAGTTTGATCGTTGGCTTTCTCGTCACCCCATTAATGGTTGCAGGTTTGGGTAATTATTTGTTTGGGATGTGGCAGATTTTGAACCGCCTCATTGGATACATTAATCCAGTTAGTGGCCGCCCCGGCTTCGCTCTAAAAGCAACTCTTGCCAATCAACAAGCATCCATAGATTATGACCAAAAGCGGCGCTATGTTGGCAGTACGTTCTTCATCTGGTTATTGTTTTTACCGTTTTTGATTGGCATTGGGGCAACTGTCAGCTGGTTTGCGCCTTCATGGGTTCATGCGCCAATGGCATATATTTGGGTTGTCCGTGCCGTAGCCGCATTACTTGTATTGAACATGATCGTAAATACATTGTCATCCATACCGCAGGTAACTTTGCAAGGCGAAAACCTGGGTTACAAGCGAATGGGCATGTCTGCCATCCTCGTCTTTGCCGGTGGAGGTTTCACCTGGCTGGCTCTGTATCTAAAAACAGGAATTATCGGTGTTTCTGTGGCTGTAGTCACTTCAACCGTAATAACTGGTTTGTTTTATCTTTGGGTTGTGCGCAGCTATACCCCGTGGTTTGGAGTGGCAAAACCTCACTTTGCAGATACAACCCAAATGCTGGGTTTGAGTTGGTGGTTCATGGGTTGGAATTTGGTGACGACCCTGCTTTTAGCCAGTGATGTTGTGGTGCTGGGTCTGCTCAATTCGGTTGAGTCAGTCACCGATTATTCGCTTACCAAATACGTCCCCGAAACTTTGATCGGAGTCATCGTCATTATTATTTTTGGGATCATGCCCGGGCTTGGCAGCATTATCGGAACAGGAAATTACGAAAAAGCAGTCCGTTTGCGTGACGAGATCAATTCATTTATCTGGCTGGCCGCGACAACTTTAGGCGCATCCATCTTGATTTGGAATCGAGTCTTTATTGGATTGTGGGTGGGCGCAGAACATTACTCCGGTTCGATTCCTAACCTGTTGGTTGTTGTGGCGGCCATGCAGTTGGCTCTCATCCGCAGTGACGGTAACATCATTGACCTGACCTTGCGCATGAGCCAAAAAGTTTTGCTCGGATTTCTTTCTGTCACAGTTTCCATCATCGCCGCGAGTATCATGGTCGGCTACTATAAGTTAAGCGTTGTAGGATTATGCCTTGGCATGATCGGCGGACGGTTAATTATCAGCATTGGCTACCCAATGTTGATCAGCCGTTTTCTGGGTGTTTCATTATCTGCTCAAATAAATCGTATGCTTCGACCGGTCTTCGTTACGACCCTGCTTTTTTCAATGGCAGTTGGATTGGATAAATTTGTTTCGATTGCACCCGGGGCAGGAATCAAAGGCTGGGTCATATTCATCCTCTCGGCGGTTGGGACTGGTATCTTGATATTATTGACATCGTTTTTTACCGGCTTATCAAGCGATCAACGCAGAGACATGCTGCGCCGTATTCGCGCTGTGACGACTGCTCAGGCAACATGAGCAACCTTTTATCCCCGCGCATCGTGGAAATTATCGGCCCGGCAGGCGCAGGAAAAACCACCCTTTGCTCTGCGTTGAGCCGCGCCAAAGAATCCGTCCAACCTGGCAACTTTCCCGATGTTCGAAAAATCTCCGCCGCGCCTTTCTTTATCTACAACGGACTTCAAATATTTCCGGCTTTTCTAAATTTATCTCTGGGTAGCAGCCGAAAACTTACCCGCCGCGAATTTGCATGGCTGTCCATTTTGCGCGGCTGGTCTGACTTATTGCAGAAAGAGTCGAAAGACAGCAAGGTGATTCTTTTGGATCAGGGTCCGGTTTATTTATTGACCGAAATGCGCGAGTTTGGCCCCGCATATCTTCGACAACAAAAAGCAGAAAGTTTATGGCGTAACTTGTATTCTCGCTGGGCCAACACCCTCAACATGATTATCTGGCTGGATGCACCAGATGCTGATTTACTGAACCGCATCCGCAGCCGCGACAAAGAGCATGTTGTCAAAAACGAATCGGCTGAAACTACCTTTGAGTTTTTGGCTTCCTACCGCAAGGCTTATGAGCAAACAATTTCCACTTTATCTTTAACTCATCTGGGTTTAAAAGTTCTTCGTTTCGACACCAGCCAGAAATCGCCGCAGGAAATTGCAGATCAACTTCTATTTGAATTCGGTCTAACCTGAGAAACTCCACATGAAAACAACGCGGAAACGATTGGCATTTTTTTTACCCGGTTTATATGAAGGCGGCGCTGAGCGTGTTGTTCTCAATTTGGCCAAAGGGGTTTCTGCGCGCGGCTATGCCGTAGACCTGGTTCTGGCGCGGGCAGAAGGACCTTACATGACACAAATTCCCGATACGGTGAGACTTGTGGATTTGAAAGCGCCGCGTGTGTTGGGCAGTGTCCCCGCTTTGGTTAAGTACCTTCAACATGAAAATCCTACCGCTGTACTTTCTGGAATGTTCGCCAATATCATTGCTCTTTGGGCGAGGCGCTTATGCGATTTCCCCGGACGGTTAATCCTCACCGAACATAACACGCTGTCTTCGGTTGTCAAAAATAAAGCTGATCTCCGCTGGCAGTTGTACCCAAAACTGGCTGGATGTTTTTATCCCTGGGCAAACAAGATCATCGCTGTTTCAAATGATGTCGCCGCTGATTTGACCCGCGTGGCCAAAATTCCGCAGAACCTGATCCAGGTTATTTACAACCCAATTGTCACACCAGATTTGCAGGATAAATCTGAGGAACCCTTCGATCATCCCTGGTTCAAAAGCGGCGAGCCGCCAGTGATATTGGCTGTGGGTCGTTTGACAGACCAAAAAGCCTTTGATGTATTAATTCAGGCTTTTTCCCATGTGAGAAAAAATCGCTCTGCGCGTTTATTAATACTGGGCGAAGGCGAAAACCGCTCTGCTCTTGAAGGTTTGATAAAACAACTTGGCTTGGAAAAGGATGTGAGTTTAATGGGATTTGTACAAAACCCCTATCCATACATGGCTCATGCTTCATTATTTGTGCTTCCTTCCAGATGGGAGGGATTGCCCACCGTTTTGGTTGAGGCTTTGTATTTGGGCGCTCCCATTGTCGCCACAGACTGTCCCGGAGGGTCGCGGGAAATCTTGCAGGATGGAAAGTTTGGCAGCTTGGTTCCAGTGGATGATCCGCTTGTTTTGGCAAAAGCAATTGAAGGGAAGATGAGCGACCGCCGAAATTTTCCTCCCAAAGAAAGTTGGGAATCCTTTAATTTAGATTTCGTGGTGGACCGTTACGTTAACTTGTTACTTGGAGTTTAACGATGCGCAGGATTACCTATTGGCTGGCTGTTATTTTAATTTTTATAATTCCCTGGGAAGATAGTATTTCGATCGCAGCCTTGGGCTCGCTGGCAAAGCTCATGGGACTGGTCGTTGCGGGATTTTGGATGGCAACAATTTTGATCGAAGGCCGGTTTCGGAAACCTCACCTTTTTCACGCTTTCGTGCTGTTGTTCTTTGTATGGAATTTTGTGAGCGTGTTTTGGAGCCCTGAGACAGAAAGCACCGTCCAGCGCATAAAAACCTACAGCCAGATATTTCTCCTGATGCTTATCTATTGGGAGATGTTCCAAAAGCCGGAAGAGTTGATGACCGGACTGCAAGCTTATGTATTCGGCGCTTATATTCTCATAGCCAGCACG